>DATBBZ010000402.1:0-2033 GCA_036270745.1 Gemmatimonadales bacterium
CCCGGCGGTCCAGCGTCCGGTATTGAATCGCTTCACTCACGTGGGCGGGCTCGAGCGCCGCCTTCCCGTTCAGGTCGGCGATGGTCCGCGCGATCTTGAGCATCCGGTGATACGCGCGCGCCGAGAGACCCAGGCGGGTGATGGCGGTCTTCAAGAGCGCATCGGCCCCCGCCGAGACGCGGCAGTGGGCCCGCAGGTCGCGCGGCGCCATGTGCGCGTTGGCATAGATCCCTGAGCGGTTCGCGAAGCGCTCCCGCTGCAACCCCCTCGCCCGGTCCACGCGTTCCCGAATCGCCTCACTCGGCTCCCCCTGCCCCTGGTCCGCCAGTGCCTGGTACTTCACCGCGGGCACCTCGAGGTGGATGTCGATGCGGTCGAGCAGTGGACCCGACACCCGGGCCAGATACCGCTGAACCACCTGGGGAGCACACGAGCACGTGTGATGCGGATCGCCGAAGTAGCCGCAGGGGCACGGGTTCATGGCGGCGGCCAGCATGAACCGGGCGGGATAGGAGAGACTCATGGCCGCGCGGGCGATGGTGACGAGTCCGTCCTCCATCGGCTGGCGCAGGACTTCGAGCACGTTCTTCCGGAATTCCGGGAGCTCGTCCAGGAACAAGACCCCGCCGTGGGCCAAAGAGACCTCGCCGGGGCGCGGGTAGGATCCGCCCCCGATCAGACCGGCATCCGAAATCGTGTGGTGGGGCGCGCGAAAGGGACGCCGCGCGACCAGGGACTCGCCAAGGGGGAGGGCCCCGGCGACGGAGTGGATCTTGGTGGTTTCGAGCGCCTCGTCGAGGCTCATCTTGGGCAGGATGGTCGGGATCCGCCGGGCGAGCATGGTCTTTCCCGAGCCGGGAGGGCCCACCATCAACAGATTGTGCGACCCCGCCGCCGCCACCTCGAGGGCCCGCTTCGCGTGCTGCTGTCCCTTCACGTCCGAGAAGTCCACGTCGTCACGCGCCCGCTCTTCGAAAAGCCGGTCCACATCCACGGACGCCTTCGGCAATTCGCCCCGGCCGTCCAGGTAGTCCGCGATTCCAGCGAGTGTCGCAGCGCCAAAGACCTGGAGTCCACTGACGACTCCGGCCTCCGGAAGGTTTTCCTGTGGCAGGATCAGCGCTTCGAGTCCGGCAGCCCGCGCCGCCAGCGCGACCGGCAAGGCGCCGCGCACCGGTCTGATGGCGCCCTCGAGACCGAGCTCACCGAGGACGGCGATCTTGGCGAGGCGTTCCGGGGAGATCTGCTCGGTCGCGGCGAGGATACCGAGAGCGATCGGGAGGTCGAAGGCCGAGCCCGACTTCTGAATGTCGGCGGGCGCCAGATTGACAGTGCAACGCTTGAGGGGAAACAGGTAGCCGGTGTTGGCGATGGCGGAGTAGACGCGGTCCCTGCTCTCCCGCACCGCCCCCTGGGGCAACCCCACGGTGACGAACGTGGGGAGCCCATTGGCGATATCGGTCTCGACGTCGACCAGGTAGGCGTCGATCCCGAGGACCGCCGCGGAGCGCACGCGCGCGAGCATCGGGACAGGGTAGGACCGCCTTGGGGCCGGGACCTAGGCGTATTACTGCCCGGCGGTGCAGAATTACGCGCGCCGCCGGGGTCAACCCTTCCTAGTGATCTCTGATGAAGTCGACCCAGCCCCCTTCGTTCGCGGCGACGACCGTCGTCCCGTCCGGGGTAAACGCCATGCGCCGGACGGTGCCGCCGACGACGTAGGTCCTCGCGACCGTGCGGGTGACGCGATTCACGACCTGAATGACGCCCGCCGGCTCGCCCACCCACAGCTTCGTCCCGTCGGGGCTGAGTTGCAAATCGTACGCGCCGCCAGCCAACAGCACCGCCCCGACCTGGGCGCCGGAGGCGAGGTTCAAGATGTGGAGTGAGTCGCTCGCCTCGTCGGCGACGTACAACTCGGCCCCGTCTGACGACACCGCAATCCCCTGAGGGTGCCCTCCGATGCTGAACGTACGGAGGACGGAATCTGTCGCGACCTTCACTTCGAGGACGGTGCCACTCTGCACGCCGAC
>DATBBZ010000403.1:0-4046 GCA_036270745.1 Gemmatimonadales bacterium
CGGTGGTGCGCTCCACGACCTCGACGAAGAAGGCGGGTACGAGACCCACGAGGCGCTGGGAGGAGGACCACGACCCGTAATCCGGGAGGTACGTGACGGCGACGCCCGAGATGACCGCCACGGCGTACGGGAGGAGCACGATCAGTCCGGCGCCGAGGATGGCCGCGCGAGGGCTCGAGACCGACCCCAGCCGGCCAAAGGCCGCCAGCGCCCACCCGATGCCGAGCACCGGGATGACGATCGACCCGACGCCAAAGGCCTTCATGAGCCCCCCGCCGACCGCGGCGCCGATGTTCCCGGTGACGTGCCAGGGCACGAGCGTGAGTCCCAGGAAGAGGCCGACGACCAGGGCCCCGATGCCCACCAGTTCTGCGCGGGCTCTGGGGTTCACGTGATGCGGCGGTCCGCGTACGTGGGGACGACGGCACAGCGGTCCGCTTTCGCGCAGAACGCGACGTCTTCGCCGAGCTCGGCCTCGTCCAGCTGCCGGGCCGCGTCGGACGCGTCGAAGGCGGCGGTCCAGGTGGTGTACTTCGTGGTGAGCCCGAGGGCCACGGTGGCGGCGTCGTTCAGCGTGAGCTTCCGGATGCCCTTCTTCACCGCCTTGACGATCCGGCCCGCCGCGTAGGCATCCTCGAGGGCGAACCCCCCTTCCCGTCCGGCACAGACGACCACCAGCTCGCCCTGGGTGGTGAAGAGCTCACGGGCCCGGTCGGCGAGCGCGGTGAAGTTGATGGCACCCCCGACCAGGACGGTGCCCGCGTCGGCGCAGGCGACGAGCGCGGGCGTGCCGTTGGTCGTCGCCAGGAAGAGCGTCTTCCCGGCGACCGCGTCGGACGTCATCTCTCGCGGGGAATTGCCGAGCGCAAAGCCGGGAATCTTGAGGGACTTCCGTTCCCCGGCGAGCAGGTAGGCATCCCGTTGGAGGTTCGACGTCATCCGCACGGCTTCTTCCGAAGACGCGGCGGGGACCACCGCCTTCGCGCCATTGGCGAGGGCCATCACGATGGTGGTGGTGGACCGGAGGACGTCGAGAACGACCACCGCCCGGCCCGGGACTTCTCCGGAGAGGCCGAGGGGGGTGAAGTGTACGTCGATCTTCATTCTTTGAAGAGCTGCGGCTGTCGCTCGAGGAATTTGGTGTCGACCTTCCCGGCGATGAAATCCGGATGTCGCATGATGCGGCCCAGGAAGGGGATGGTCGTGGTCACGCCCTCAATGATAAACGAGTCGAGGGCCTGCCGCATACGGGCGAGGGCCTCCTCCCGGCTGTTGCCGTGCACGATCACCTTGGCCAGGAGCGAGTCGTAGTAGGGCGGCACGGTATAGCCGTCGTAGATGTGCGTGTCCACACGAACCCCGGGTCCGCCGGGCGGATGGTACGCGCTGATGTGTCCGGGACAGGGCTGGAAGTTCCGGAAGGGATCCTCCGCGTTGACCCGGCACTCGATGGCATGCCCGCGCAGCCGGCTCCCCTCGAGCTTGAGCTTGAGCGGCTCGCCCGCGGCCACCCGGATCTGCTCCTTCACCAGATCGAAGTTGGTGCACATCTCGGTTACCGGATGTTCGACCTGGATGCGGGTGTTCATCTCCATGAAATAGAACGAGCCGTCCTCATCGAGCAGGAATTCGACGGTCCCGGCGCCCACGTACCCGATCGCCTCGGCAGCGGTGACGGCGGCCTGTCCCATCGTGAGCCGCAGCTCCTGGCTGAGCGCCGGGGAGGGCGCCTCCTCGACGAGCTTCTGGTGCCGGCGCTGAATGGAGCAGTCGCGCTCGCACAGGTGCATCACCCGCCCGTGGGTGTCCCCCATGATCTGGATTTCGACGTGCCGGGGGCGCGCGAGGTATTTCTCGATGTAGACCTGATCGGACCCGAAGGCGGCGAGCGCCTCCTGCCGCGCCAAGTTGAAGCTCTGCTGGAATTGGTCGGGGTCGTTCGCGACCCGCATGCCCTTCCCGCCCCCACCCGCCGCGGCCTTGATGATCACGGGAAAACCGATCTTGTTCGCGAACTCAAGCGCCTCGTCCACCGAGGCCACCGGCCCGGGAGATCCCGGCACGGTCGGGATCTTCACCTGCTGGGCGATCTTCCGCGCCTCGGCCTTGTCGCCCATCTGGCGGATCTGGTCGGGCGTGGGACCGATGAACGTGATGTTCGAGGCCTTCACGATGTCCGCGAACTCGGCGTTCTCGGCGAGAAAGCCGTACCCCGGATGGATGGCGTCCGCGCCCGTGATCTCGGCCGCGGCGATGATCCGGGGAATGTTGAGGTAGCTCTCGCGGCTCGGCGGGCGGCCAATGCAGACGTCGTCGTCTGCGAACCGCACGTGGAGGCTCTCGCGGTCCGCCTCCGAATACACGGCCACCGTCTCAATGCCGAGCTCTTTGCACGCCCGGATGACCCGCAGGGCGATCTCCCCGCGGTTGGCGATGAGAACTTTTTTGAACATCAGGGAGTCAAGTCGATCGCGCCGGCGCCGCCACCGGCGGACCCGCCGAAGGCACGGCTCGCCTGCGAATCCACGCCCGACACCTTCAGCGCGAACTCGCTGGGGTTCGAGGCATAGAAGAGCGCGCTCTCATAGCTGACCACGCCCTGCTGGTACCAGCCGAACAGGGACTGGTCGAAGGATTGCATCCCGTACTGCACCGAGCCCTCGGCGATCAGATCGGGGATGGCCAGCGCCTTAGTCAGGTCGCGGATGTTGTCCTGGACCGTCGCCGTATTGATCAGGACCTCCGCCGCGGGCACCCGTCCCTTGCCGTCCTTGCGGGGCACCAGCCGCAGCGAGACCACGGCCTGAAGCGCCGTGGACAGGAGGTGCCGCACTTCGTCGTGCTGGTGGGGCGGGAAGAACGAGATCACGCGGGTGATGGACTGCGTCGCGTCGGTAGTGTGCAGCGTGGAGAACACCAGGTGGCCGGTGTCGGCCGCCTTCAGCGCCGTGTCCAACGTCTCCATGTCGCGGATTTCGCCGATGAGGATGACGTCGGGGTCCTGCCGCAACACATGCCGCAGAGCCGACCCGAACGACAGCGTATCGTTGCCGACCTCGCGCTGCGAGATGTTCGCCAGATTGTCGCGGTGCAGGAACTCGATCGGGTCCTCGATCGTGATGATGTTGACCCGCCGGTTCAAGTTGATGTGGTTGATCAGCGCGGCCAGGGCCGTCGACTTCCCGGACCCCGTCACCCCCGTCACCAGCACCAGCCCGCGGGGCTTCAACGCGATTTCCTCGAGGACCGCCGGCAGGGCCAGGTCCTTCACCGTCTTCACTTCATAGTGAATGGCACGGAACGCGAAGGCCACGGTGCCGCGCTGCTGGTAGACGTTGGTCCGGAACCGCCCCACGCCCGGCACGCCGATGGCGAAGTCCGCCTCCTTGTGCTCCGCGAATTCCTTCACCTGCCGTGGCGTCATGATCTGCTCGGCGAGCGACTTCAGCTCCTCGGGCTTGAGCGGCTGCGTCTCGAGCGCCACCAGATCCCCGTTGACGCGGACCGTCGCCGGCCGTCCCACCTTGAGCAGCAGATCGGAGCCGTTCCGCTGAACCATCTGCGTGATGGCTTGTTTGAAGTTGAAAGCCGGGGCCGTACCTGCGGCGGGGGTCTCAGCCATTGGGATCCAACCGGAAGAGGACCTGACCGAATTCCACGGGCTGGGCATTCTCGACGCAGACTTCGCGGACTACGCCCTGCACTTCGGATTCGATCTCGTTCATGATCTTCATCGCTTCGATGATGCACACCACCTGACCCGTGGTGACTCGCGACCCGACCTTCACGTACGCTTCGGCGGCGGGTTCGGGGGACTTGTAGAAAGTCCCCACCATGGGGGACTTCACCTCGACCAGGTTGGTCGCGGGAGCGGCCGCCGCCGGAGCAGCGGCGGGGGCGGCAGCAGCCGGTCCCGTCATTGCCACCGGCGCCATCGCGGGGGCCGTGGCCTGCCCCACCACGACCTGAGCGGCTCCCCCGGGCTGGTGCCCCGCCCGAGAGACCCGGACCGACGCCCAGAGACCGAGAAACCCGCGGCGGATCTC
>DATBBZ010000404.1:0-4139 GCA_036270745.1 Gemmatimonadales bacterium
AGCTTGCCCACGCCGTCCTGGTCCAGCACCTGAAAGGGATCGGCGGGCAGGATCCCGCGGTCGACGTAAAAAGGCAGGAACCGGCCGGCATCGTCCCGTGACAAGCCGAAGGTGGTCTGCGTCAGGTCATTGGTCCCGAACGAGAAGAACTCAGCCGACTTGGCGATCTCGTCCGCGGTGAGGGCCGCCCGCGGCAGCTCGATCATCGTGCCTACCAGGTAGTGTACGGCACGCCCCTCGGCCTGGAACACCTCCTGGGCCACGCGGCGGATGATGGCTTCCTGCCGGATCAGCTCCTCCGCCGTCGCCACCAGGGGCACCATGACCTCGGCGTAGACCTGCTTGCCACGGGCGACCACCTTGCAGGCGGCCTCGAAGATGGCCCGCGCCTGCATCTCGGTGATCTCCGGGTAGGTGATCCCCAGCCGGCACCCGCGGTGGCCGAGCATGGGGTTCGCCTCGACCAGATTGGCGACGATCCGCGCCAGCCGCGCCGCGGGCATCTTCATCGCCTTGGCCAGCTCGGCGATCTCCGCCTTGGTGTGTGGCAGGAACTCGTGGAGCGGAGGATCGAGCAGCCGGATCGTGACGGGAAGTCCCGCCATGGCCTCGAAGATTCCCTCGAAGTCCGACCGCTGCATCGGCAGCAGCTTGGCGAGCGCCTTGCGGCGGCCCGTCTCGTCGGTCGCGACGATCATCTCCCGCATCGCGGTGATGCGATGCCCCTCGAAAAACATGTGCTCCGTCCGGCACAACCCGATTCCCTCGGCGCCGAACTCCCGCGCGCGCTTGGCGTCGGCCGGCGTATCGGCGTTGGTGCGGACCCGCAGGCGGCGCCGGGCATCGGCCCACTGCATCAGGATGTGGTAGTGCTTCCCGGCCTTGGGGGCCACGACCTTGGCGGCGCCGAGGATGACGCGCCCGGAGGTGCCGTCCACGGTGACGATCTGGCCCTTCCTCACCGTCTTGCCATTGGCGCTGAAGCGGCCGGCCGCGGGCTGAACGTCGAGGTCCTTGGCGCCGACGACGCAGGTCTTGCCCATGCCGCGCGCCACAACGGCGGCGTGACTGGTCATGCCGCCACGCGCCGTCAGGACCGCCTGGGCGGCGACGATGCCGTGGAAGTCCTCAGGCGAGGTCTCGGGTCTGACCAGAATGACCTTGTGGCCCTTCTTGGCCAGCGCCTCGGCCTCGTCCGCATCGAACACCACTTCGCCGATGGCGGCGCCCGGCGACGCCGGCAGCCCCTTGGCGACGACGGTGACGACGGCCTTCGGGTCCACCATGGGATGGAAGAGCTGGTCCAGGTCCTGAGGAGGCACCCGTTGGACTGCTTCATCCTCTGAGATCCGCTTCTCCTCCACCATCTCCACCGCGACGCGGACCGCGGCCATTCCCGTCCGCTGGGCGCGGCGGGTCTGGAGCATGTACAGCTTGCCATGCTCGAACGTGAATTCGATGTCCTGCACATCCTTGAAGTGGTGCTCGAGCTTCTCGGCGATGCGCTCCAGCTCCCTGTAGACCCGGGCGAGCTTGCCGCGCTTCATCTTGACGATCGACTCGGGCGTGCGGGCTCCCGACACGACGTCTTCGCCCTGCGCGTTGGTGAGGTAGTCGCCGTTCAGGACGTTTTCGCCGGTGCTGCAATTCCGAGTGAAGGCGACGCCGGTCCCGCAGTCGTCTCCCATGTTGCCATACACCATCGCCACGACGTTGACGGCGGTGCCGAGGTCGTCGGGGATGTTGTGGACCTTGCGGTAGTCGATGGCCCGGCGCGTGTGCCAGCTCTTGAAGACGGCCTCGATGGCTCCCCAGAGCTGTTCCTGGGGGTCGTCGGGGAAGGGAAGCCCGCGCTTGGCCTGGATGATCGCCTTGAACTCGCGCACCAGCTCGGCCAGGTCTTCGGCGGGAAGGTCGATATCGCGCTCCACCTTCCGGCGCTTCTTGTACTCACCCAGCACTTCTTCGAACGGCTCCTTGCCCAGCTCGTAGACGACGTCCCCGTACATCTGGACGAAGCGGCGATAGGAGTCGTACGCGAAGCGCGGGTTCTTTGACCCCGCAATGAGTCCCTGCACGGTCTGATCGTTCAGGCCCAGGTTGAGGATGGTTTCCATCATCCCGGGCATGGACACGGCGGCTCCGGACCGGACCGACACCAGGAGGGGATTCGCGACGTCTCCCAGGCGCTTCCCGGCGAGCTGCTCGAGCTTCTTGAGATGTCGCTCGACCTCCTCGCGGAGCTCGTCGGCAAACGCCCCGGCGGCGAGGTACTCGATGCAGATCTTGGCGGAGATGGTGAAGCCGGGCGGGACCGGGAGACCCAGATTCGCCATTTCGGCGAGCCCGGCGCCCTTGCCACCCAGGATGTCGCGCATGGCGGCGGAGCCGTCGGCCCGGCCGTTCCCGAAGGAATAGACGAAGCGTTCCACCGAGGGCATCGGGCGCTCCTGGGGTGTCTAGACTGGAACGGCGAGCGGCAGCTCGTTGCGCCCACGGGCCGATTCATCGGGAATGGCCGTGGGATAGGCTCCTGAGAAACAGGCGTGACAGAACTCTTTGGGATCCCCGCCCGCGGCGGAGAGCATCCCATTGAGTGAGAGGTAACCGAGGGATTCGACTCCGAGGTGTTTGCGGATCTGCTCGACGGTGTTGCTGGACGCGATGAGCTCCGACTTCAACGGCGTATCGATGCCATACCAGCAGGGGCCGGTGATCGGAGGGGACGCGATCCGGAAATGCACTTCCTTGGCGCCGGCCTGCCGGATCATCTGCACCAGGCCGCGCGACGTGGTGCCGCGGACCAGACTGTCGTCCACGATCACGACCTTCTTGCCCTCCAGGATCTCCCGCACCGGATTGAACTTGATCTTCACCTTGGCGGTCCGCCCCGTCTGCGAGGGCTGAATGAACGTGCGGCCCACGTAGTGGTTGCGAATCAGCGCGTGCTCGAGTTTAACGCCCGACTGTTCCGAGAAACCGAGCGCCATGGCGTTCGAGGAGTCCGGGACCGAAAACACGCAGTCGGCACCGGGGGCGGGGTGCTCCTTCGCCAGCTCCCGGCCCAGGGCGCGGCG
This sequence comes from Gemmatimonadales bacterium, assembly GCA_036270745.1. Lineage (GTDB taxonomy): Bacteria > Gemmatimonadota > Gemmatimonadetes > Gemmatimonadales > GWC2-71-9 > 40CM-2-70-7. The sequence continues at coordinate 3,078 of DATBBZ010000404.1, forward strand.
CACCCGGTCCACGGACCGGTGGAAGATCGTCGAGTCGGGACGGGAGAAGTACACCAGCTCGAAGATGCACCGCTGGGACGGCTTCTTCGGGAGGTTGGGGAGCCGCACGACCTCCCCCTCATGAATCCGCAGCATCTCACCGGGCTCGAGCTCCCGCACCACTTCGGCGCCGATCAGATCGAGCGCGCACGTCTCGGACGCGACGACGTAGCCGGAACCCAGCTTGCCGAGAATCAAGGGGCGGAAGCCGCGGGGGTCGACGAGCGCGTAGAGCGTCCGTCCGATGGTGAGGACCAGCGAATAGGCGCCGTCCACGCGCTCCAGGGCATCGAGGATCTGATCTTCCGGCTCGCGGGCTTCGGAGCGCGCGATGAGGTGGACCAGGACCTCCGAGTCCGAAGTGGTCTGGAAGATCGAGCCTTTGGCGACCAGGTCGGCGCGGAGGGGCACGGCGTTCGTGAGGTTGCCGTTGTGTCCGAGCGCCAGCGGTCCCTCACGATAGCGCGCGAGGAAGGGCTGGGCGTTGGCGAGGATCGAGGATCCGGCGGTGGAGTAGCGTGTGTGACCGATGGCGACGTCGCCGGTCAGACTGGCGAGTACCTGATCGGGGAAGTTCTCGGACACGAGCCCCATGCCGCGGTGGGAACGGGCCACACCCTCACCATCGACCGCGACGATCCCGCTCGACTCCTGGCCGCGATGCTGGAGGCTGTAGAGCCCCAGGTACGCGACCCGGGCCGCGTCAGGAACGCCGGAAACGCCGATGATGCCGCACATCTCGTCTCAGTCTCCCATGCGCCGGGGGATGGACCCGAAATATACCTCACGGAGCTTCCCGACCGGGTATGACACCGTCCCCTCACGCAGCTTGATGCTCACGAACGTGCCCGGCGCGCTGGTGGTTCCCGCCGGGTAGAGGGGAACCCCGTGCTGGGCGGCCAGGGCGGTGACGGCAGGCACCCGGTCCGGGGATACCGTGAGCACTGCCCGGTTATGGCTTTCGCTGAAGAGCAGGTCCCCGTCCGAAAGGGCGGGGGCGTAGTTGGACAGATCGACGGTGAG
>DATBBZ010000405.1:0-4783 GCA_036270745.1 Gemmatimonadales bacterium
CGATCTCCCGCCCATCGACGCGCCCGACCAGACCGCCGCCGAGCTGGACGCCGAAATCGCAGCGGCGATCAAGAAGGTCAAGCCGTCGGTCGATGATCAGGTCATCCGTCTCGTGGTGCGCGACATCTCCCGGGGGGTCGCGAAAGACCTGAACCACGAGGCCATCCGGGCGATCAAGGCGCGCGCCGTGAACTTCCACCTCGACCTCCGTCGCCCCCCCACACCCGAGCGCGCGGCCGGCCTGGCCACGCCCGGCGGAAAGCCGCTCACTCTCCCCGAAACGGTGAAGGACTTCCTTTCCCGCCGTCCCCTCGATGCGGACCTGGACCGGGAGGAGTTCGTTCGCGTCGGGGTCGAGTACGTGGAAAAGGCCGGGGCAGGCACCCGTGAGGAGGGCATCTCCTGATGGAGTTGCGACGCCTCCGGCTGATCAACTTCCGCCAGCACGCCGATACGGACATCGAGTTCGGCAAGGGGATCACCGGCATCGTTGGGCCCAACGGTGCGGGGAAGACCACCCTGCTCGAGGCCATCGCCTGGGCGATCTACGGCTCGCAGGCGGCGCGGGGCGACAAGGACTCGGTTCGCAACCTGCGCGCCAAAGCCCGTTCGTCCGTCAAGGTGGAGCTCGAGCTTTCTCTCGGCCGCCACGAGCTGCGGATCGTCCGGGGACTGCACTCCGCCGAGCTCTATCAGGACGGCGTCCTGCTCGCCAACTCGCTCAAGGAAGTGACCGAGAAGGCGCAGCAAGCGCTCGGGATGACCCACGAGGAGTTCTTCAACACCTACTTCACCGGGCAGAAGGAGCTGGCGGTGATGGGGACCTTGAAGCGTGAGGAGCGCCACGCATTCCTGTCGCGGGTGCTGGGCTACGAGCGTCTCGACCTGGCCCGCGTCGATGTGCGCGAGACCCGCAACGGACTCAATGCCGAGCTCAAGGGACTGGAAGCGGGACTCGTGGATCGCGCGAGTCTGGAACAGGCTCGAAAAGAGGCCGAGGACCGGCTCAAGGAAGCACGCGGGGCGGTGAAATCTGCCGAGCGCGCGCGAGGGGACGCCGAGAAGGCCCTCGGTGCAGAAGAGCCCAAGTGGAAGGAATGGCAGGCGCGCCGGGACCGGACCCTATCGCTCGATGGCGACCGGCGGATCGCGGACAAGGAAGTCGAGACGGCGCGGCAGGAGTTCCAGCGGCTCGACCGCGAGCTGGCCCAGGCGCGGGAGGCCCGCCGCCAGCTCGATCAGCTGGAGCCCACCCTCGCTCCCATACATGCGCTGGAGCGGGAACAGGAAACACTCGAGGGGCTCCAGAAGGAGGAGGCGGCGCGGAAGGCCGACGAGGCCCAGCTGAAGGAGCTCAAGCGCGCCACGGAGCGCCTGGACAGGCGGATCGGGGAGCTCCTGCCTGCCGAGGAGGCGCTCGCCGCCGTGGAGCGGGAGGTCAAGCTCGTGGCCGAGGAGCTGGCCGGAGCCGAGCGGCTGGCTGAAGAAGCACGGTCCAGCTGGGTGCGGGAGCGGCAGTACGCCGAGACCAAGCGGAACGAGCTGCGGGAGCAGTGGAAGGAAGTGAAGCAGGAGCGCGACCAGATCGTGGCGCTCGGGCCCGAAGGGATCTGCCCCACCTGCAAACGGCCTCTGGGCGCGGAATATGCACCGGTGCTCACCGTGCTCGATGCCCAGCTGACCAACATCAAGGACAACGGGGAGTTCTTCGCCAAGCGCGTGGATCAGCTGGAAGCCGAGCCGGCGAACGTCAAAGAGGCGGAACAGACGCGTGACGAGGTCGGCGCCCGGAGCCGGGCGGCGAGCGAGCGCGCGGGAACGTTGCGGGCCCAGGAGGAAGAGCGGCGTCACGCCGCCCTCGAGCGGGAGACGGCGGTGCGCCGGTCGGCAGAGCTCGACGAGCGGCTGACCAAGCGGGCGACCGGCTACGACCGGGAGCGCCACGAAGCCGTGCGGGCGCAGCTGGCCGCGCTGAAGCCCGTCCTGCTCGAGGCCACGACACTCAAGGACCGCGCCGGCCGTGGCGAAATCCTGGTCAAGGAGGCCGAGCTGGCCGAGAAGGTGCTCTCCACCCGTGAGGCGCGCGCCAAGGAGCTCACGGAGGCGGTGCAAGCACTCGGCTTCTCGGATGCGGAATTCGATGGCGCCCGCCAGCGTCACGACAAAGCGCTGGCGCAGGTGCGCGTCACCGAAGTCCGCCTCGCGGAGATGCGGGGCGAGCTGACCGGCGCGGAGGCCGCGCTGGTCGAAGCGCGGAAGCGGGAGGCGGAGCGGGGCGAGAAGGAGAAAGAAGTCGCCGGGCTCCGGATTCGCCTGCGCCTCCACAACGAGCTCGACCGCGCCCTGGGCGACCTGCGCACGAGCCTCAATGTCAACATGCGGCCGGAGATCGAGACGCTGGCATCGGGGTTCCTGTACGATCTGACCGGCGGCCGGTACGCGGATGTCCAGCTCTCCGAGGATTATCGAGTGATCGTGCTGGATGAGGAGATCCCCAAGCCCGTGTTGTCGGGAGGTGAAGAGGATCTTGCCAATCTGGTGCTCCGGCTGTCGATCTCACAGATGATCGCCGAACGCGCGCGGCAGCCGCTCTCACTCCTCGTGCTCGATGAGATCTTCGGTTCACTGGATGAAACCCGGCGGCAAGACGTACTTACGCTGTTGCGGCGTTTGGGGGACCGGTTTCCTCAAGTCGTTCTCATCACCCATGTGGAGCAGATTCGCGACGGGTTGGACCGCGTCATCCGCGTCGACTACGACTCCGGGAAGGGGACCAGCGTGGTCCGGGACGAAACCGCGACTCTGGGAGGAGCCGATGCGGGCGTGGCTGCCTGAGCGCGAGGTCTCGGGCCCTGAGCGGGCTGGCGAAGGTGACATCGAGGGCCTGAACCGGCTCTTTGCCGAGGCGTTCACGGACCGGTACCGTCGCGACGGCCTGGTCGGCGTCCGCGTCCCGAGGCTCAATCCTGCCATCTGGCGCTACGCGCTCCTCGATGCCGGGGAGGGCGCCATGCTCTGGCGCGACGAGCATGGCGACATCGCCGCCTTCAACCTCGCGCACCTGTGCGGGCGGGAAGGCTGGATGTGACCGCTGGCCGTCCGTACCGATCGCCAGGGGGGCGGTGTCGGCAAGGCCGTGGTCGGTGCCGCGGCGGACTGGCTCATCGATCACGGGGCCCACACGGTCGGGCTCGAAACCATGCCCCGGACCGTGGACAACATCGGGTTCTATTCCGGGTTGGGCTTCCGGCCCGGCCATCTCACCGTCACGCTGACGCTCGATACGGCAACCCGCCGGCTTCCGGCGCCCGCCCTGTTGTCCGCCGAAACGGGTGACCGCCAGCACGCGAGCGTCACGGCCATTCGTGGCCTCGTTCAAGAGCTGGCCTCCGGCTACGACTGCTCGCGCGAGATCCTGCTCACGGCCGAAATGCAGCTGGGAGACACGGTGCTCCTCTGGGGGGACGCCGGGCTCGACGGCTTTGCCCTCTGGCACTCGGCCCCTCTGGCCGAGGGACGGGAGGCCGACGAGCTGCGGGTGCTGAAGCTTGCGGCTCGCTCGACTGAGGCGTTGGCGGGCGTGGTGAGCGCGGTCGAAGCGGCGGCCTCTCGGGCCGGAATCCGCCGCGTGGCCCTCCGGTGTCAATCGGCGTACGCGGATGCCTACCAGTCTCTGATGGCGCGGGGCTACCAGGTCCGGTGGACCGATCTGCGGATGTGCTTGACGGGATATCCGGAACGGAGTCCCGTGGCTGGCGTGCTCTTTTCGAACTGGGAGATCTAAGCGGTCTTTAGCGATGCCAGCTTTGCGTCGTGGGTCCCCACGAGGTGAATGGCAGTCCCCAACCCGATCACTTCAGTCGTGTGCGGCGTGTCCGCCGGCAGATCGAGCCGGTCCCCAGGTCCCAGGTCATACGTCTCCGTGCCCACGTGAACCCGCAGGTATCCGGACACCACCCAGCGGGTTTCCGGCCAGTGTCGAGCTTCAGCGCCGCTCTTGGCGCCGGGAACATCCGACCACCACGCCGTCGCTTTGCCTTCGCTCTGGAGCACCTCACGGAGGGCCGACATCACGACCGGCCCCTGTTCAGGGCTCCATCTCATCAGGTAGGCCATTTCCCGAACCTAGGGTACCCGTGAGGGGAGCGCAATTGCGGCATCCCCTACACATCTCGTCACGACATGAATTTCGGGCTGCCCACGATGATGCGCCGCGCCATGGCGATGGCCGCGATGGCGTAGAGCAGGTTCACCGAGCCGGCCCCGATGTGGAGAAAGAACAGGAGCACGATCCAGGCGAGGAGTGACGCGAGTGCGACGATGAGTGTGATGTTCATCAACCCTTCCTTGACGAAAGCGTTCTGACAGGTATCGTAGTCATTGGGACGGGGAGCTTCAACTATCGAGCCAACAGCTCGGATGTGGACCCAGATACTGTGACCAATGTCATGCCCCCATCGCGGGGAAGACAGACGCTACGGTGAGGGACCAGTCATTACTTTCGGGCTTCGATTTTCCTCTCCGTTCCTGTTGTTCGGTCGGCCGCGGCGCTCAGCGCTTAGCGGCCGATCGGTTTTTGGGGTTACGGACAGCGCTGTCCTTGTAAACCCCGGGCCACCGTGATATCAACCCCGGGCTCACGCCCGGGGTTAGCAAATCCTACCCTCGCAGGGCGTGCCAGGCCGCGCCGAATGCGACGGGCCGGCGTCGTTTCAATACGTACAGGAGCACCAGCAGCACAATCCAGAAGGCGTATCCCCAAGCCACTTCCACGCGCCAGTGC
>DATBBZ010000406.1:0-2832 GCA_036270745.1 Gemmatimonadales bacterium
GGCCGATCGGTTTTTCAGAATAACCCAATCGCTAAATCGTGAAGCTACTAACCGTCTAACCGTCTAACCGTCTTAGCGACTGCCATGCCGTCCCCAGTGCCACCGGGCGCCGTCGTTTCAGCAGATATAGGAGCACCAGCAGCACAATCCAGAAAGCGTATCCCCACGCTACTTCCACCCGCCAGTGCGGCACAATGAACTGCACCAGCCACAACACGAAGATCCCCAAGGCCTCGAACCACTGAAACTCAAGCGACAGGAGCACCAGCACCGCCACCGTGCTCTGGAGCAGGGTGATCAGGATCTCGAGTTGCTGCTTCCCATCGAAATGAAAAGCGCTCCAGGTGCCCGTGGCGCGCCAGTGCGAGTACCCGTACACCAGCGGGATCATGGGTGCGAGCACCGTCCACTGGTTGATGTTGCTCGAGACGAGGTTCATCAGGGCCATGGGCGCGTGCGTCACGCGTCGCGCCCACCCGAACGCCGAGAGCTTTTCGGGGAACTCGGACAGGAAGGGCGCCACCCACTGCACCAGGACGAACTGGCTGACGCCGAGCATGCCGGCTAGGGCGAGCATTGACTCGAGGAAGGGATGGGCGGTGAAAAAGAGAAGTGCCCCGCCCACCAGGAACAGTCCCCAGATAGCCGCCGGGCGCCGCCAGCCGGACTGGCGGTACGCCCACTGTGCCACCGCCGGCGCGTCCTCGACATGTTCGACCGACTGCGGCGGGTGACGGAGCAGGGCCGCGAGGTAGACCGCGTAGAGTGCCAGGAGCACCACCGCGTCGACCCAGCCGATTGTCCCCTTCACGAGGATCACGACGAAATACAGGAGGCCGGGGATCAGGCCGACCACTTCGGTGGCATGTTCGGTGGTGAGCCGGATGGCCGGGAGCCGCTCGGCCCGATGCCGGCCATACCACGCGTACACCGCATAGACCATCGGCCAGCCGAGGCCGAGCAGGAGCCGGATGGCACCCGTGAGGTTGGCGATGGCCAGGTGGGCGCGCGCGGGGTCCTTCCCGGCTTCCCATGCGATCACGGATTCCACGGCGAACTCGGGGAGGGTCTGGAGCCAGGCGAGGATGGCGAGGGCCAGCCCCTGCGACATCAGGAACTGCGCGGCCTCGGCTCCCCAGGCCACCAGGAACGCAGACAGCAGGATGCTGGGGAAGGTCCAGAACGCCGAGACGGCGGACGCTGCCGAGGCTAGCTTTAGGACTCGCACGAGAGGCGAAGATAGAGGATCACATGGCCCGCGACCAGATGAAGTCGTCGTCCCACCACAGTTTCCACGAATCGCACACGCCGCCCAGCGTGGCGCGCATTCCCTTCGAGAACCTCGTCTCCGAGATGCTCATTCAACTCGGCGAGGATCCCAACCGCGAGGGCCTCAAGCGCACGCCCCACCGCGTCACGGAGTCAATGAAGTTCCTCACCCGGGGTTACGGGATGCAGGTCGACGACGTCGTCAACGGCGCCCTCTTCGAAGAGAAGCACGAGTCGATGATCCTGGTGCGGGACATCGAGATTTATTCGCTCTGCGAGCACCACATGCTGCCCTTCTATGGGCGGGCCCACGTGGCGTACCTCCCGAACGGGAAGATCGTCGGCTTGTCGAAGATTCCCCGGGTGGTGGATGTCTTCGCCCGCCGGCTCCAGGTCCAGGAGCGGCTCACCGATCAGGTGGCCGATGCGCTGATGCGGGTGCTCGAGCCGCTGGGCGTGGGCGTGGTGATCGAGGCCTATCACCTCTGCATGATGATGCGCGGCGTCGAGAAGCAGAACTCGAAGACCATCACCAGCGCCCTGCGCGGGTCGTTCCGGGATGACGCCAAGACCCGAGAGGAGTTTCTGAGGCTGGTGGAGTAGTGGCGGCACTCGCGGGGAAGGTCGCGCTGGTCACCGGGGCCTCCCGGGGAATCGGGCTCGCGGTGTCGGACGCGCTGCGAGGAGCGGGCGCGCACGTGGTGCGGCTGGCGCGGTCCCTCTCGGACGGCTCCGGGGACCGGCAGACCGATTTTCGGTGTGATGTCTCCGACGCCACCCAGGTCGACCGCGTGGTGGGGAAGGTCTTGAAGGACCTCCGCGCTCCGGACATCGTGGTGAACAACGCCGGGATCTTCTTCATCAAGTCGCTCGAAGAAACCAGCCTGAGCGACTTCGCGCAGGCGGTGAGCGTCAATCTGGTAGGGCCATTTCTCGTGGCGCGGGCGCTCGTGCCGCACCTCGTCAAGCGGGGGAACGGGCATCTGGTGACGATCGGGTCCACTGCCGACCACCTGGGGTTCACCGGCTCGGCCGCGTACGGGGCGACCAAGTTCGGCGTCCGGGGCATGCACGAGTCGATCGTGGCCGAGCTGGCGGGGACCGGCGTGAGGACCACGCTGGTGTCGCCCGGTCCCGTGGACACGGATATCTGGGACCCGATCGATCCTGATTCGAGGGACGGGTTTACCAAGCGCAAAGACATGCTGCGGGCGGAGGACGTGGCCGAGGCGGTGCTCTTTGCGGTCACTCGGCCGCCCAGAACGGCCATCACGGAGATTCGTCTGTTGCCCACCGGATACTCGGCGAGATCATGAACAGAAGGGAGTGGGGAGTGGGGAGTGGTTCACTCCGTGCGGTGCTGGGCCTCGTTGTGGCTGGCCCGGTTGGCGCCCAATCCATTCCACAGCTCCCCGATTCAACGGGGTGGGGAGTACACGTGCTCGCACTCGCGCGCGCGCCGGATAGCGCGATTTGGGCGGGGACGTACGGGCTGGGGATCTTCGTGCTGCGCCCCAAGGCGACTGCCTGGGAGCATATCGCCGAGAGCGACGACACCTCAAA
>DATBBZ010000407.1:0-2203 GCA_036270745.1 Gemmatimonadales bacterium
CACCGGCCAGACCATCGTTGTGGACGGGGGACTGACCCTGGCGTCGTGAGCTTCCTGGTCGCGATATTGAGAGGGTGAGTAATGTCTTGGCGCACAAATACTTAAAGGCTCTATTCTTGCTCGCGGCGTTGGCGTGCGTCGGGCACAAGGCCCAGACACCGACCCCCGAGCCTACCGTGCCGCTCCCCGCCGGCTCCCTCGCGAGCCGCGAGGTCGGTGTTCTCCCCGTCACGCTGCTGCTGGCGGAAGACTCCCTGCACTGGGATTCGCACTTCTCGGACCGTCCCAAGGCGCTGGCCACCGCGGACTCGATCTTCCTGGGTTTCTTGACCTCCCGCGTGCCCGAAGTGGCCTGGAAGTCTCCGGTCAAGCTCTGGCGGGGTGCGCGGGGCGCGAACGATCTCCCCGACGATCCGCACCAGCTGGGCGTCGCGATTCTCCGGCAGGCGCCGGTGGGATCGTATGTGCCCGATCCGCTCCGGGCCCAGCTTCGGACGCTCGGAGCGGTGGCGGGCGGGAGCTATGTGCTTGCTCCGGCGGCGCTGTTCTTCAAAGCAGACAGCAGTCAGCGGCCAGCAGTCAGCCATCAGCCACGACGAGGTATCGCGGAATTGACGATGGTGCTGGTCGACGTGCGGCTGGGCACCATTTCCTGGCGATCGGTGGCGCGCGGGACGGGAGATGACCCCTGGAGTGCGCTGAATGCGGCGCTGAAGACTCTCACCCCCGGATTGCCGTGAGCCGGGAAGCCACACTGATCGCCGGGGACGGGATCGGTCCCGAGATCACCGCCGCCACCCTCGAAGTCCTCGGCGCCTTGGGGCTCAAGTTCGACTGGGACGAGCAGTATGGCGGCATGACCGCCGTCGAAAAGGCCGGCACACCCCTCCCCAACGCCACGCGGGATTCCATCCGCCGCACGCGACTCGCCCTGAAGGGCCCGCTGACCACGCCCGTCGGTGGCGGGTACCGGTCGGTGAACGTGGCGCTCCGGCAGGAATTCGACCTCTACGCAAACGTGCGGCCGACCAAGACCATCGTGCCGGGGGGACGCTATCCTCAGGTGGACCTGGTCATCATTCGCGAGAACACCGAAGGCATGTACGTGGGCCTGGACCACGTCTTCCGGGTGGCCGATGACCCCAAGGCGGTGGCGCAGGCCATGTCGGTCATGACGCGCGACGGGTGCATGCGCATCTGTCGCTATGCGTTCGAGTACGCGAAGAAGAACGGACGGAAGAAGGTCACCATCGTCCACAAAGCGAACATCCTCAAAGCGACCTCGGCTCTGTTCCTGGAGAGCGGCCGGCGGGTAGCAAAGGAATACGAAGGAGTGATCGCCTCCGACGATAAGATCGTGGACAACACAGCGATGCAGCTGGTGATTCACCCGGAACAGTTCGACGTCATCGTGACCACGAACCTGTTCGGTGACATTCTGTCGGACGAGGCGTCGGGACTGGTCGGGGGATTGGGACTCGCGCCCGGTGCGAACATCGGCACTACCGCGGCGATCTTCGAAGCGGTACACGGCTCGGCGCCCGACATCGCGGGGAAGGGCATCGCGAATCCCTCGGCGCAGATGCTCGCGGCGGCCATGCTCCTCGATCACATCGGGGAGCAGGGCGCCGCGACGAAGCTCAGGCATGCCATCGAAACCGCGATCGTGAAGGACAACATCCGCACCAAGGATCTGGGGGGCAGTGCTTCTACATCCGACTTCGCCCGGGCTGTCGCCCGGCGGGTATAGCCACCTCTGTAAGGGCTGTGACCGGATGGTCGCCGGTCTGGCCATCGGCGAGTTGTGCCGGGACTGCACCCACCGGGTGCGCCGGCGGGCGGGGGGGATCGGACGCTGGGCGGCTATGCTAACTACTTTCCCGCTCGCGATTTACGTCACCGTGACCCTGCCGCCCGCGCCCACCGCCCGGATGATGTCCGCCGGGGTTGTGCTCGCCTGGTATGCTCTGACGTTTCTCATAGTCAAGCGAACCGCCTGGGAGTGGCTCAAATGAAGACAGGTATCAGGGGTCAGGTGTCAGGTGTCAGTCTACTGCTCGGCATTCTGGCTAGCCCGCTGGTCGGGCAAACCTCGCTATCCATCTATTCAGATGGGCGGGTGGTGGTCCGCAAGACTCTCCCGCAAAAGCTTCAGCGAGGGAGCAACATCTTTTCGCTCGATCTCCCGGGCCTCGATCCGGCG
>DATBBZ010000408.1:0-8907 GCA_036270745.1 Gemmatimonadales bacterium
CGCACCGCGGTCTCGGTCTCGCCCCGGAGCTGCGCCAGCTGCCCGTCCGAGAACCCCATCCGCTTCATGCGGCGCAGGGCAGCGGCGTCGGGAACGGGTCCGGCGGCATACCCCCGCTCCGCGGCGATCAGCTCCGCGAGCTGATGCAGGAACCAGGGATCGATCCCCGACGCCGCCGCGATGTCGGGCACGGTGAGCCCGGCGAGGAGCGCGCGCTTGATCTGGAAGACGCGCTCCGGCGTCGGGACGCGCAGGGCCACCCGGATGTCCTCGGGGCTTTCGCCGGTGAGGCGGTCATCGGCCAGCGTGGCCCCGAGGCTCCAGCCGGGTCGGCCGGTCTCGAGCGCGCGCAGACCCTTCTGGAACGCCTCCTTGAAGGTGCGGCCGATGGCCATCGCCTCACCCACCGACTTCATCTGGGTGGTGAGATGGAAGTCCGCGCGGGGGAACTTCTCGAACGCGAAGCGGGGGACCTTGACGACCACGTAGTCGAGCACCGGCTCGAAGGACGCCGGCGTCGTCCGGGTGATGTCGTTCGGCAGCTCGTCGAGCGTGTACCCGACCGCGAGCTTCGCGCCGATGCGCGCGATGGGGAACCCCGTGGCCTTCGACGCCAGCGCCGACGACCGGGAGACCCGCGGATTCATCTCGATCACGAGCATTTCCCCGTCCGCCGGGTTCACGGCGAATTGGATGTTGCACCCGCCCGCCTCGACCCCGATCTCGCGGATGATCGCGATCGCGGCGTCGCGCATCCGCTGGTACTCGCGGTCGGTCAGCGTCATGGCCGGGGCGACGGTGATCGAGTCTCCCGTGTGCACGCCCATCGCATCGATGTTCTCGATGGAGCAGACGATCACGACGTTGTCGCGGCCGTCCCGCATCACCTCGAGCTCGAACTCCTTCCAGCCGATCACCGAGCGCTCGATGAGCGTCGAGTGCACCGGCGACAGCTCGAGGGCCGTGTCCACCAGCTCCTCGAACTCCGCGCGGTTGTAGGCCACGCCGCCCCCGGTGCCGCCCAGGGTGAACGACGGCCGGATGATGGCCGGGTATCCTGTATCCGCGACCGCGGCCACGGCTTCCTCCCGGCTGGTCACCGTCCGCCCGAGCGGCGTCTCCAGTCCGATGCGCCGCATCGCGATCGCGAATTCGGCCCGGTCCTCGGCCATTTTGATGGCCCGGGCGTTCGCGCCGATCAGCTGCACGCCGAACTCGGCCAGTGTGCCGTCCTGGGCCAGCGCCATCGCGACGTTCAGCGCCGTCTGGCCGCCCATGGTGGGGAGCAGCGCGTCCGGGCGCTCCTTCTCGATCACCTTGCGGACCCACGCCGGCGTCACCGGCTCCACGTAGGTCTGATCGGCGAGCTCCGGGTCCGTCATGATCGTCGCGGGGTTCGAGTTCACCAGGACGACTTCGTACCCCTCTTCGCGCAGGGCCTTCACCGCCTGCGTCCCCGAATAGTCGAACTCGGCCCCCTGCCCGATGACGATGGGACCGGAGCCGATGAGGAGAATACGCTTCAGGTCAGTGCGCTTGGGCATCAACCGTGTCCCGCAGCGTGTCGTCGAGAGAATGCGCCGGCGCCCAGCCGGTCGCCGCCCGCAACTTGGATCCGTCTCCCACCAGGTTCGGAATGTCCGCCGGACGCATCAGCTCGGGGTCCGTTTCCGGAATCACCCTCGCGCCGAGTCGGGCCGCCACCCGGTCGAACAGCTCGCGCAGCTCGATGCCCTGCCCGCCGGCGACGTTGTACGCCTCCCCCGGGACGCCCTGCACGAGCAGCCGGGCGTAGGCGTCCACCACGTCCCGTACATCCAGAAACTCCCGCACCGGCTCGAGGTTCCCCACCTTCACCGCCGGCGCACCGATCTGCCGGGCGTAGCGGAGGCGCTGGGCGAAGGCGGGCACCACGAAGCGGGTGTCCTGGCCGGGTCCCGTGTGCGCAAACGCCCGCGCCACCACGACGCGCAGTCCCGTCCGCCGCCAGGCTTCGAAGGCCGCCACCTCTGCGCCCACCTTGCTCGACGCGTATGGCGAGCAGGGCGCGAGGGCGTCGGTTTCCAGGCGCGGGCGCCCGTTCTTTCCGCCGGGGCCCCGTCCGTACACCTCCCCGGTCGAGACGAGCAGGAACACGGGATCGGCTCGCCCCTTCCGTCTCGCCTCGGCCAGCACGTAGACGATCCGCGCGGTGCCGGCGGCGTTCACGGTCCAGGCGAACCCCGGATCGCGCGCCGCTTCCGGCCCGGAGGCCACGGCGGCGAGGTGAATCACCGCGTCATACGGCAGGTCCACCGCCATGCGAACCGACTCGGCATCGGTGAGCTCGAGTGGCAGCCACCGGACCGATTGACGCTCCTCAGCGCTCAATCCGTCGTCATGCAACGCGCCCGAGGGCCGGAGCGCGCCGAAGACTTCGTGGCCGTCCGCGATCAGGCGCCGGAGCATCCAACGCCCTACGAATCCATCCGCCCCGGTGACGAGAATCTTCACGCGGTGCGGTCCACGTCGGCGTCCACCATCATCCGGATGAGATCCGCGAAGCGCGTAGCCGGCGTCCACCCGAGCTCCCGCTTGGCGAGGGTCGGATCGGCGAGCAGCACGTCGACCTCGGCGGGTCGCACGAATTTCGGATCGATGACCACGTGCTTCGTCCAGTCGAGCCCCACGTGGCCAAAAGCGATTTCGCAGAGCTCGCGCACGGTGTGGGTCTCGCCCGTGCCGATCACATAGTCGGCCGGCTTCGCCTGTTGCAGCATGCGCCACATCGCATCGACGTAGTCGCCCGCATAGCCCCAGTCACGCCGCGCATCCAGGTTCCCGAGCCGGACCTCGGTGGCGGTTCCGCGTTTGATGCGCGCGACCGCGTGCGTGACTTTCCGGGTCACGAACTCGAGACCGCGACGCGGCGACTCGTGGTTGAACAGGATGCCGGACACGGCGTAGAGGCCGTAGGACTCGCGGTAGTTGACGGTGATCCAGTGCCCGTAGACCTTCGCCACGCCGTATGGCGAGCGCGGATAGAAGGGCGTGGTCTCCCTCTGCGGCGTCTCCTGCGCCTTGCCGAACATCTCGGACGAGGACGCCTGGTAGAAGCGCGCCTCGGGATGCGCGAGCCGGACGGCTTCGAGGAGGCGCGTGACGCCGAGCGCCGTAAATTCGCCGGTGAGGACGGGCTGGCTCCACGAGGTGGGCACGAAACTCTGGGCCGCCAGATTGTAGACTTCGTGGGGCCTGGCGTCGCGGATCACGGCCGTCAGGGAATGTTGATCGAGCAGGTCGGCGGGGACGACGTGCAACCGGTCCAGCAGATGACCGATTCGCTCGTAGGAGTCGTGCGAGGTCCGGCGGACCACGCCGATCACCTCGTACCCCTTGGCGAGGAGGAGCTCGGCCAGGTACGAGCCGTCCTGCCCGGTGACGCCCGTGATCACGGCCGTCTTCCGGGGTTGCCCGGCCTCGGAGCCCCCGTTAGGTTTCCGCCCCTGCTCGGGCCCCGATCCCCGGGGTGCGCGTGCATTGGAACTCATTCGTCGGACCGACCATGGCTCGAGTGTGTGAACTGTGTGGCAAAGGCCCCGCGACGGGCCATAGTGTCAGCCACGCGAACAACAAGACCAAGCGCCGCTGGTTTCCCAATCTCCAGCGCGTGCGCGCCGTAGTGGATGGCACCACCCGCCGCATCCGGGTCTGCACCCGCTGCATCAAGTCGCACCGGGTGACCAAAGCCGCCTGAAGAGAAAAGGGGACCCGTCGGGGTCCCCTCCTGTCGCACCGAACACCCCGCCGCTCGCTCACTCACTCAGCAGTTCGATCCGGGCCACGTCGGCACCATCTCCGACGCGATGCCCGAGCTTCACGATGCGGGTATAGCCGCCCGGCCGGGCCGCGAACCGCTTGCCCAACTCCGCGAAGAGCCGGTGGCTCACTTCCTTGTCCGCAATCCGTCGCTCCACCAGCCGGCGGGCGTGCAAATCCCCACGACGCGCGAGGGTGATGAGGCGCTCCGCGAACGGCCGCAGCTCCTTGGCCTTGGCCTCGGTGGTGACGATGCGGTCGTGCCGGAAGAGGGCCGTCGCCATGTTGTTCAGCGTCGCCTTCTTGTGGCTCGAGGTCCGGGAGAGCTGCCGTCCCTTGGCGCGATGCCGCATTACTCTTCCCCGCTCGCGGCCACCTGGGCCATCGGAGGCACGCCGGGCTCGAGGACGCGCACATCACCCGCGCCCGTCTCTTCGTAGCGCATGCCGAAGTTCAGGCCTTCCCGCCGCAGCAGATCCGCAATTTCTCCCAGCGCCTTGTCGCCGACGTTCTTCACCTTGAGCAGGTCGGCTTCGGCGTGCTGCACCAGATCGCCGAGGGTGCGGATATTGGAATTCTTGAGCGAGTTCACCGAGCGGACCGTAAGCCCGACGTCGTCGATGCTCCGGTCGAGCAGCTCTTTGAGCCGGCCCGGAGCCGCGGCGTTCCCCCCCGCACTCGGCGCCTCGGCGGCCACCATCGGGACCTTGCCGAAGTCGACGAAGTAGCGGAAGTGCTCCTGCGCGAGAGCCGCGGCGTACGCCACCGCGTCCTCGGGACTGATGGTGCCGTTGGTCTCGACCGACAGCGTGAGCCGGTCGTAATCGGTGCGCTGACCTACGCGGGTCTCGGCCACGGTGAAGTTCGCGCGGCGGACCGGATTGTAGATCGAGTCGATGCGCACCACATCCACGGACAGGGTCCGGTCGACCGGGTGCTGCTCGGCCTCCACGTACCCGCGGCCCTTGTTCACGTACAGCTCGCCGTTCATCTCTTTGTCGTCCTGTACGGTGAACAGGAGCTGATCGGGATTGACCACCGTCACCGCGCCGTGCGACTCGATGTCGCGGGCGTAGACGGGGCCGGCCTTCTCGCGCTTGATGTGCAGCACCGCCTCGTCCGCGTCGGGCGCGAGCACGAGGGTGAGCTGCTTCAGGCGCTGAATGATCTGATGCACGTCTTCCACCACCCCCGGGATGGTCTGGTGCTCGTGCACCACGCCGTCCAGGCGGAACGCCCACACGGCGGCGCCGCGCAGCGAGGACAGCAGCATCCGGCGCAGGGAATTCCCCAGGGTGTACCCGTACCCCCGCTCGAGCGGCTGGAGCCGGAACTCGGCGGCGTTGGGCGTATCCTCCCGCTTGGTCATTTCGACCACGTGCGGGCGAACCAATCCGGTCAAATCGAGAGTCGTCGTCATCACTTGGAGTAGAGCTCGACGATGAGCTGTTCTTGCGCCGCGACCGGGATGGCGTCACGGGTGGGCCGCTCGGTCATCTTGCCGAGGGCCTTGTCGCTGTCCACCTGAATCCAGCTGACCGGCTGACCACGTCCGGCGAGCTCGGCGGCCATCTTGACGAGGGCCAGCTCGCGGCTCGCGTCGGCGACCTTCACTTCATCGCCGGGGCGGATCCGGTAGGACGGAATGTCGACGGTCCGACCATTCACCTGAATGTGCCGGTGGCGGACCAGCTGCCGCGCCTGCCGGCGCGACGAGGCGAATCCCATCCGGAACACCATGTTGTCGAGCCGTGACTCGAGCGCGACGAGCAGCGCCTCGCCCGTGACACCGGGCTCGCGCAGCACGCGCTCAAACACGTTACGGAACTGACGCTCCGAAAGCCCATAGATGCGCTTCACCTTCTGCTTCTCACGCATCTGCTTGGCGTATTCGGAGGCCTTCCGCCGCCGGCCCGTGCCCTGGCCATGCTGGCCCGGCGCGTAGGCGCGGCGTTCGATGGCGCACTTCTCGGTGAGACAGCGCGCCCCCTTCAAGAAAAGCTTGGTGCCCTCACGACGGCAGAGCCGGCAGGCGGGACCCGTGTAGCGTGCCATGGATCAGACCCGCCGCTTCTTGGGCGGCCGGCACCAATTGTGAGGAATCGGGGTCACGTCGCGAATCGAGCGGATCTGCAGGCCGGCGGTGGCGAGCGCCTGAATGGCGGATTCGCGACCGGAGCCGGGGCCCTGCACCCGCACATGCACGCGCTTCACGCCGAGGGACAGCGCTTCGCGCGCCGCCTGCTCGGCGGCCACCGTGGCGGCGAAGGGCGTGGACTTCTTCGAGCCCTTGAAACCCGCCTTGCCCGCCGAGCCCCACGTGATGGCATTGCCGTGGGAATCGGTGATGGTGATGAGCGTGTTGTTGAACGTGGCCGTGATGTGCGCCACGCCCTCCGCTTCGACCACTTTCTTGGCGCGCTTGGCGCCCGGAGTTTTCGCCTGAGCCATTTACTTTTTGAGAGAGGGCTTCTTCTTGCCCGCGATGGCGCGCCGAGGACCCTTCTTGGTGCGCGCGTTGGTATGCGTGCGCTGGCCGCGCACGGGCAGATTCTTGCGGTGCCGCCCGCCCCGGTACGTGCCGATGTCCATCAATCGCTTGATGTTCATCGCCACCTCCGTGCGGAGGGCACCTTCGACCTTGTAGTCGCGCTCGATCACCTGGCGGAGCCGCGCCACTTCCGCATCCCGGAGGTCGCGCACGCGCGCGTCCGGGCTCACACCCGTCTCGGCGAGAATGCGCTTGGCGTTCGACGGCCCCACCCCGTAGATGTAGGGGAGCGCGAACTGAATCTTCTTGTCGCGTGGCAGGTCCACGCCGGCGATTCGTGCCATCGGCCTAGCCCTGACGCTGTTTGTGTTTGGGATTCCGCTTGCAGATGACCCGGGTCACGCCCCGGCGCTTGATCACCTTGCAATGCTCGCAGATCGGCTTGACGCTCGTGCGCACCTTCAAAAGACTGTCTCCCGGCAAGGATTCTGGTTGAGTCTTGAACAATACCCGGGGTCGTAAGTTCACGCAAGGGGCGCGATTACGTGGTCATCGCCTCCAGCATCCCCCGGTACGCCTCCTCCGGGTCCCGCGCCCCCGTAATGGGCCTCCCCACTACCAGGTGGGTGGCCCCCCGGCGCACGGCCTCCGCGGGCGTGACCGTCCGGGCTTGATCGTCAGCGACTGCATCTGGGGCCCGGATGCCGGGGACCACGAGCCAGGGGTCCGCCCCCAACGCCTCCCGCAGGAGCCCCACCTCGTGCCCCGAGGCAACCATTCCCCGCAGCCCGGCGGCGCGGGCGAGGTGCGCCAGCCGCACCACTTCAAACCCGACATCCGGAACTCCGCGGCCCACGACCGCTTCGAAACTCGCACTGTCGTGCGAGGTCAACACCGTGACTCCGACCAGCGCCAGGCCCCCGTCCCCTTCTCCCCCTGCCTTGCGAGCCGCCTCGAGCATCGCGGTACCGCCGAGGCAATGGACCGTCGCGAGCGACGCGCCGAGCTCCCGCGCCGCCTCCACCGCCCCGGCCACCGTATTCGGGATGTCGTGCCACTTGAGATCGAGAAAGACCCGAATGCCCCGGGCCGTGAGCTCGCGCACCAGCGCGGGACCTTCGCGGACGTAGAGCACGGGTCCGATCTTCGCCCAGCCGAGTCCGGGCAAACGGGAGGCGAGCGCGAGGGCCTCCTGCCCCGTGGGCAGGTCGAACGCGACGACGAGCTCAGCCACGGCTCAAACCCCGCACGATGCGTTCGGGAGCTCCGGGATCGGCGAGGGCCGCCGTCCCGACCGCAACGAGATCCGCGCCGGCCGTGAGGTACTCCCGCGCATCGGCCGCGGTGCGAATGCCACCGACGCCGATCAGCGGGAGATCCGTACGGGCGCGGACCTTCCGCACCGCCAGGACGCCCACCGGCAGGAGCGCCGGTCCACTCATGCCGCCGAACCCGTTCCCGAGCCGCCCGTTGAGCGTCGCCGGCATCGTGTTCACGAGGCTGAGCCCATCGGCCCCGGCGTCACGGGCCACCTGTGCCGACCGGGCGATGTCCGGCAAGACCGGGGAAAGCTTGATGACGAGGGGTCGGGTGGTCGCGGCCCGGCACCGGCGCACCAGGTTGGCGAGCGACGTGTCGTCTGCCCCGAACTCCAGGCCGCCGGCGGACGTGTTGGGACAGGACGCGTTGATCTCGAAGGCGGTCACGCCGTCGGTCCCGGCCAGGCGCGTCAGCACCAGGACGTAGTCGTCAACGGTGGCGCCGGCGACATTGACCAGCACGCGTGCCCGCGTGACCCGTTTCACCAGCCAGGGCAGATCGTGCGCCGCCACGGCCTCCACGCCGGGGTTGGCGAGCCCAACCGCGTTGAGCATCCCTCCGCGAAACTCGGCGACGCGGGGACCGGGGTGCCCCCGTCGGGGCTCCGGCGTGACCGCCTTGGTGACGATACCACCGAGCCGGTCCAGTTCCATGACCCCATCGATCTCTCGTCCGAATCCAGCGGTCCCCGCGGCCAGCAGGACCGGGTTCTGAAACGCGGCGCCCCAGAGCGTCCTCACGGTGCCGAGTCGGCCACGGCGCCCCGCCGTCCGGGGGCGCTCCCGGCGGGTTTCAGCGCCCGCGGCCTGGCCACCGCCATTTCCAACGGATCGAGGAGCGGCCCGCGCCTTCCGGTCTGGGGTGGGCTCCACGTGGCGGCAAATCTTGGGACCGCCTGAGCCGCGGACGTCACGCCCCGGAGGCCGAACAACCGCGCCAGGGAGTCCTCCGCCGCGTCGAACCCGGGGCTCGGCGCGCCGCGGAGTGCCAGCGAGTATGGCGAAGCCGCGTACCGCGCTCCCAACTCGTTCGTCAGCGAATCGGCGTGCTCCGGAGTGAGGGGAATCGCGGCCACGATCGCTTTCGCGGCAAAGACGGAGGCCGGGTGGCGCCGCGCAAAGTCCAGCAAGAGGGACGCGGCGAGCGTGCGGGCGTAGAGCGAATCCCGTGCGAGCTCTCCCGCCCGGAATACGCCGGTGAGGGTCGTATCGGGGTCCGCGGTGATCCGCTTGAGGAGCCCCCTCAGGTGCCGGGCATCGTCCACTCCGGCTCCGCGCTCCACATATGGGGCGAGCTGG
>DATBBZ010000409.1:0-13252 GCA_036270745.1 Gemmatimonadales bacterium
CACGACGTCCTTCGCTTGCCCTTGGGTCTTCATTGAGCTTGGAACTCCATCATGCGGTGTGAGCGCGGAAGATAACTACCCTCCGGCGATCGCGCCGATGACCAGGAATGGCTCCTCCCCGCGGGCCACCGCGTCCGGCAGGAGCGCGTCCAGCGGCTCGTGCGAAAGGTCCTTCTGGCAGGCGTAGAAGCGGACCAGGGGCCGGCGGCGCGCGGTGATGAAGTCCCGGATGGCGCCCTTGAGCACGGGATACCGGCCTTCCAACGCGTCGAGGATGGCGCGGGGCGTGACCGGCGGGGGCACGTCGAGGGTGACTTCGCGATCGAGGTTCGCGAGGACGCGGAGACCCACCGGCAATTCCACGCGGATCATGTGAGGGTCTGCACCTCGACCGACAAGACGGCCGGCAGGTCCCGGACGATCGGCGCCCAGGTGTCACCGCCATTGGCCGAAGCGTAGACCTGGCCGCCGGTGGTGCCGAAGTACACGCCGCAATCGTCGAGCGAGTCGACCGCCATCGCGTCGCGCAGGACGTTCACGTAACAGTCTTTTTGCGGGAGTCCCTTGGTCAGCGGCTCCCATTCATTCCCACCCGACTTGCTCCGGAACACGCGCAGCTTCCCCTCGGGTGGGAAGTGCTCCTGGTCGCTGGTGATCGGGACGACGAAGATGGTCTCGGGCTCGTGCGCGTGCACGTCGATCACGAATCCGAAATCCGTGGGGAGGTTCCCCGAGATCTCCTGCCACTGGTCGCCCGCGTTGTCGCTGCGCATCACGTCCCAGTGCTTCTGCATGAAGAGCACGTCAGGGCGTGACTTGTGGAGCGCGATCCGGTGCACGCAGTGGCCCACCTCGGCGGTGGGGTCGGGGATGTACTTGGAGTTGAGGCCCTTGGTGATGGTCTTCCAGGTCTTGCCGCCGTCATCGGACCGGAAGGCGCCCGCGGCGGAGATCGCCACGTAGAGCCGCTTCGGGTTTTTCGGGTCGATCACGATGGTGTGGAGGCACATCCCGCCGGCGCCGGGAGCCCACTGCGGACCGGTGCGATGGTCGCGGAGTCCGGGGAGCTCGGTCCACGACGCGCCCGCATCCTTCGATTCGAAGATCGCGGCGTCTTCGATGCCGGCGTAGACGTGGTCGGGGCTGTCGAGGCCCGGCTCGAAGTGCCAGACCCGTTTGAACTCCCAGGGGTGCGGTGTGCCGTCGTACCACTGGTGGGTGCCGGGGGTGCCGTCGTAGGGGAATTCCTTTCCGGTGGGCTCCCAGGTCTTGCCGCCGTCACTGGACCGCTGGACCTGTTGGCCGAACCAGCTGGAGGACTGCGAGGCGTAGATCCGGTTCGGGTCGACAGAAGAGCCTTTGACGTGATAGATCTCCCAGCCCGAGAAGAAAGGGCCGTCGACCTTCCATTGGTCCCGTTTGCCGTCGGCAGTCAGGACGAAGGCACCTTTTCTGGTGCCGACCAGCACGCGAACTCCGCTCATCGCTACACCCCCAGATTCTCTGCGATCACCTTCGCCACCTGCGTCGTAGTACCCGACCCACCCAGGTCGGGGGTCCGCGCCCCCGCCGCGAGCGCCTTCTTCACCGCGCTCTCCAGCTCCCGGGCCGCCTCCGCATGTCCCAACTGCTCGAACATCAACGCGCCGGTGAGCACCGATGCAACCGGGTTTGCGACGTTCCTCCCCCTGAGCGGTGGCGCGGAGCCGTGGACCGGCTCGAAGAGTCCGGCGCGCCCCGGATGGAGATTCGCGGACGCCGAGATCCCCAGGCCCCCGATCAAGCCGGCGCCCAGGTCCGAGAGAATGTCGCCATAAAGGTTGTTCGTGACGATGACCTGAAAACGCTCGGGCTCCCGCACCATCTCCATCGCGAGCGCGTCCACGAACCGGTGCTCGGTGGCGATCCCTGCGAACTCCGTCGCCACCTGCTTGAACGTCGTCTGCCAGATCCGGTGCGCGGGGACGGCGTTCGATTTGTCGGACATCGTCACGCGGGTCTTGCCGTTGGTCTTGGCCCACATGAACGCGGCCCGGATGATTCGCTCCACACCCTTCCCCGTGTTCACCTCTTCCGCCACGTGCTCATCGCCCTCGTCGTACCCGCGGGCGAGATAGACACCCTCCGTGTTTTCGCGGAAGATCACGAAGTTGATGGACTTGCCGTTCTTGAGGGGCGTGAGGTCCGGATGGAGCAGCTCTACGGGCCGGAAATTGATGAAGAGGTCGAGGCGAAACCGGAGACCGAGCAGGATGTCGCGGGCGTGCTCGTTGCCGGGGACGCGCGGGTCACCGATGGCGCCGAGAAAGATGGCGGCGACATCGCTCTCGAGATGCTTGAAGGCGTGATCGGGGAGGGTTTCTCCCGTCGCCAGATAATGATCGGCCGAGTAGGGCAGGTGCTCCCAGGCGATCGCGAAGCCATGGCGCGTGGCGGCCTGGTCGAGAATGGGAATGGCCGCATGGATGACCTCGGGGCCGATACCGTCCCCGGCGATGACCGCAACCTGGTGCTTGATCACTCGAACCCCGTAGCCCGCCCGCAGGCGAGGCAATACGCCCAGCCCACGTCAACCTCACTGCCGCACGCGGGACAGCGCAGCTCGCCCGAGGGCGGCTGCCCGCAGTGGGGACAGAAATTCACCTTGCGATCGCCGGGCAGCACCCCGCCGCAATACGCGCACTGCGCGCCGGGGCGCGTGTCCCCTTCGATCTCGAAGGTCGTACCGGATACGACGGGGATGGGATTCTCGGACGTGTAGTCGATGGGCTCTTCCTCGGTGTCGTCCGCGGGCTCGCTGCCGGGGGCCGCGGGAGGCGCGTAAATCGATTCGCCCCGGAGAAAACGCTCGGCGGCGAGTCGGTTGATCATCACCTGGGAGTCCGGAAAGTTGCGAAAGATGGCCGGGTCGGGGTTGGCATTCGTCACTTCCCGCTGAAACCCTTCGCGGATTTCGTCCGGCTCGAGGCGCACGTAGCCGCGCTCCCCGGCGAGCAGCCGGAGCACCGTCATTTCGTAGTCCTGGTGCGTGGCGACGCGCAACCGCGAGCGATTGGACCGGTAGGGCACCAGTCGCTCGTAGACGTCGGCGGCCGGGAACGGCGTGGCGAGGCGCACATCCTGGGAAAGGGCCTCGACGAGGCGGCCGAAGAGCAGATCGAGTTCGTCCACGGCTTCCCCGTCAGCCCCTGACCCCTGACACCCGACACCTGACACCCCTCATTTGACGATCACCACGCCCTTCATGAAGGGATGCTGGGTGCAGTGGTACGGGTACGTCCCGGGCTTGTCGAATTTGAACTCGAACGAGCCGTTCTGCGGGATTTCGGCGGACGTGCCGGACCCGTCGTCGAACGAGACCGTGTGGACCAGGGGGTCCGCGTTGGTCCAGCGTACGGCCTGCCCGGCGTTCACCGTCACCGTGTCGGCCCGGTAGTGAATTCCGTTCATGCTGATCTCGGCAGAGGCCGGCCCCTCGGCCGACGGGATCAACCGCATGTTGCCGGGACGGGTGAACTCGTCGTGATGAAACCAGGGCCGGAAGCGCGCCAGGTGCAGCGGAATGGTGAACTCAAAGCCGTAGAGCGGCTTCTTCCCGACGCCGAGCCCTTTGTGGGAGCTGCCGGCGATCGTGTTCACGTCCACGTTCGACACCTGAAGGGAAAAGGTGTGCGGAGACCCCGGGATCACGAACACGACCCCGGCGCTCCAGGCCGCCGATTCGCCGGGCCGGTGGGACAGGAGCGAAGCGACGTCGCCGGAGAGACCGACATAGGAGTTGAGGTGCAGCACGGCGCCCCCGGCGAGGGCCATCCGCGCGGTGTCGAGTCCGTAGGCCTTGGACATCCCCCGGACGGCGCCGAGGAGTGTGATAGGCCCGCGGCTCCAGTCCGCGCCGAGCTCACCGTCCAGGCTCTTCGCCGCGGCGTTGTACGCCGGCGTGAGCGCGAGCGTGAACCCCGAGCTGCCGAGGGCGTGCCGCCAGCGCCCGTAGAGCTCCACTTCGTTCGACACTTTGCCGACGACGTCTGACTTCGTGGCGTAATGCATGCCGAGGCCGATGTTGGCCGGGAGGCCGAGGGCCAGGCTAAACGTGGGGAAGTTGACGATGGTGTTGAACCCCGCCGCGGGCGCGACGTAGAACCGGTGGAGGAAGTTGAATTGGATCACCGCGGGGTCAGGCACCCAGGTCCCGGACAGATTCGGAGACCGGTACATCAACGATTGGGCACCGAGGGGTGCCGCCGCCAACGCGAACACGAACACCAGACGCTTCATGTGAGACGCTCCCTGGTTATCGCCAGTCATTCACCCAGCGGTCATACGTCACCGGCACCACGCCGCCCTGCTGCAGGACTTCGATGCCCGACGGATCCCGATACGCCTTCCGGTAGAACACGTGGGTCACGCCCGAGTTGATGATGAGCTTGGCGCACATCACACAGGGCGACGCGCTCACGAACACGACTTTGTCCCGGACGCTGCCAGGCGCCTTCATCAGCGAATTCATCTCCGAGTGGATGCACCCGCAGCTGCCGGGCACCGTGGAATCACACCGGTTGGGAAGGCCGCGGGCGTTGCCGTTGTATCCGATGGCGAGCACGTTCTCAAGCGCCTGATTCGTGACCACCGTCCCCACCTGGAGGCGGACGCAGGTCGAACGTTTCGCCAGCTCTTCCGCCATCCGCATGTAGACCTCGTAGAGCGGAATGCGGTCGGCGGTCGCGGCGGCGTCGTTGGTGAGCGCGTTCAGGTAATGGGTATTCGCTTCGACGCCGTCCTTAGGTGTGAACATGCAGATCCCGGTCAGGGTCGTAGTCGGTGTAGCGTCCGCGGGCGCGCTCCTGCGCCAGCCAGGTGTCGAACCCGGACGGCACCAGGCCGTTGGAACGCTCCTGTTTCTGCGCGGCGCGGGTGGCGAGATGGTCGGCGTATTCGTTCTTCGCGTGCCCGTGATGGCCGCGCACCCAATGCCACTCGACGGCGTGACCCGTGGCGGCCTGCACCAGCTTCTGCCACAGCGGGAGGTTCTCGATGGGTCCGGTTTTCCGCTTCCAGCCCCGCGCCTGCCACCCCGAAACCCACTCGTTCATGCCCTTGACCAGGTACTCGGAGTCGGAGACGTACCGGATGTGTGCGCGCTGCCACTGCCGGTGGAGCCACTCGAGGGCGCCGATCGCGCCGGCGAGCGCCATGCGGTTGTTGGTCGTTTCGGGCGCGCACTCGTAGAGGTCCCACCGCGCCACCGAGTCACCGGCCCGTGCTTCGATGAGGGCTGCATTCCCGCCCGGGTTCGGCGGCGTGGTCCCGTTGCCCAGACAGCTCTCGTCCGCGTGGACGACGATGAACGGCAGGTCGACGTCGGCCATCAGGGCTGGATGATGACCGGGAGATCGGTGTGCCTCAGGATCTCTTCCGCGTGGGAAATCACCTGGCTGGGGCGGTCGGTCGAGCGGGGGACGTGGGCGCCCGCGAACAGGCAATCGGCTCCCGAGCTGCGCACCACCGCTGCGACCACTTCGCCGGGCTTCCCGATTTCGACGTGGGTCACGAAGCTGACTCCCTGTAATGAAAGGAGGGCCTCAGCCGCGCCGACCACCGCCAGCCCCTCGCGCTTGGATTTGGCCGCGTGAATCAGATGCACCGTCCCGTCACCAACGGAGGCGAAGCGTGCCGCGAGATCGAGGGCCCGGCGGCTGGTGTCCCCGCCGTCGTAGGCCACGGCACAGGCGTTCATCGGCGACGGCGCGCTCCCGCATACCACCACGCAGCGCTCCGCGATCCGGATCAGCGAGGCGACCGTGGGCCCCAGGGCGCCGGTACCGGTACCGCTCCCACGACGTCCCACCAGCACGGCATCGACGCCCTTGGCTAGCTCGGCCAGCTCCACATCCGCGTCGCCGGTCCGGGCCTTCGCTTCCACCTTCAGGCCGCCCGCGGAGACGCGCTCGGTGGCTCGGGCCAGGAGGCCGGGATCGTCACTCCCGACCGTCGCCACCACCAGGGTCGAGCCGAACCGGTGGCCAAGCTGGATGGCCTGCTCCAGCGCCTGATCGGCGCGGGGACTGCCGTCCAGTCCGATCAGGAGCCGGGTGAACACCGCCGCAACCTCGTCATGGAAGTACCGCGAAGGTTTCGATCTCGCGGATCCGGAAGGAGAGCACCTCACCCGTCATGGGCAGGCGCCCCCGCAGTGTCTCGTCGCGATCACCGGTCTCGAGCTCCTCGGCCACCACCACATATTCGGTACCCCGCCGCCGGAGCGCTACTCGCCGGTGCTCCCGAACCGCCCGCTCCAGGGCATCGAGGGAATCGGGCGTCAGGCCCCGGTACTCAGGGATCTTGGTCACCGCACCGCAATGGATCCAGGCTCGCCGGCCCGCACCCGCCCGATCACCGCGGCCGCCAGGGTGTTCTCCCGTTTGAGGGCGGCCACGAGCTGGTCGCGACTCGATTCGGGGGCCGCGATGAGCAAGCCGCCCGACGTCTGCGCGTCAGCCAGGATGATCCGGTCGATCTCTTCCATTGCGGGATCGAAGGTCACGGCCTGCGCTACGCTCGCGAAGTTCCGTTTGGTGCCGCTCGCGATCGCGCCCTTCAGGGCCATCTCGCGCACCCGGGGCAGCAAGGGCACCGTACCGGCGTCGAGGTCGGCCGCCGCGCCGCTGGCGCGCAACACGCTGTTCAGGTGGCCCAGGAGTCCGAACCCCGTGACGTCGGTCGCGGCGTGCACGGGCGCGGCGCGGAGGGCGCGTCCGGCACCCGCGTTCAGCGTGGTCATGGAACGGATCGCGGGGGCCAGCTCCGGCGCGGGCAGGAGGTCGCGCTTCAGCGCGGTGGTCAGGACCCCGGTGCCGATAGGCTTGGTGAGGATCAGGACGTCGCCGGGCTTCGCTCCCGCGTTGGTCACGATCCGGTCGGGGTGGACCTCGCCGATCGCGACCATGCCGTACTTGGGCTCGGGGTCGTCCACCGAATGGCCCCCCAGCACGAACGCGCCAGCTTCATTCGCGATCTCGGAGCCACCGCGCAGAATGTCGCCGAGCAGCTCGAAGGGAAGCTTCTCGCGGGGCCAGCCGACAAGGTTGAGCACGAAGAGGGGCCGGCCCCCCATGGCGTACACGTCGGAGAGCGCGTTCGCCGCGGCGATGCGGCCGAAGTCGTAGGGGTCGTCGACCACGGGGGTGAAGAAGTCGACGGTGGCGACGACGGCGCGGTCGTTGGTGAGCTTGAAGACGGCCGCGTCATCCCGGTTGGAGGCATCGACAAGCACGCGTGCGTCGGTGGCCCTGGGGATGTGGCTGAGGACTTGCGCCAGGTCGTTGGGACCCAGTTTGCAGGCACATCCCGCGCCGTGGGAATAACTGGTGAGGCGGACCGGTGCGGTTGCAGTCATGGTCCGGAAAAGATACTCCGGGGACTACACCCTTGTGCCGGGGGGACGAATTCCGGACCTGGTTATCCCAATCTCCACACGAGCAGTGCCCCGGCGCCGACGTACCGCAGCAGGTCGAGGACGAACGGCACGACGGCCGTCCGTCCCGGCTGTGGCGTCACACCGGCGACGGCCACGAGTGCTCCAATGAGCGACACGGGCAACCACCACACGCCCGTCCCCAGGGAGTCGAACCAGAGGGACGCGAGGAGGGTGAGGAGCAGCGCCTCGACGCAGGCGCGTATCGCCAGGGCCGCGAAGGCACGCTCAGCAAGGACCAGGCGCCGGACGAGCCCCGCGGCGCCCAGGAACCACACCGCAACGGGCAGCCAGGCGAGTACGAGCCGCCCGAGGGTCATCTCCCGCTGCGGGGCCGGTACCCCGGACCGTGGAGGCCGCGTCCCGGACGGGCCGCGGTCACCTGACCACGGTCGAGCACCAGCTTCCCATTCACAAAGACGTACGTGATGCCCACCGAGGGCTGGTGCGGCGCGTCGAAGGTCGCGCGGTCGGCGATCGAGTCCGGATCGAACACCGTCACGTCGGCGAACATGCCGGGCCGCAGGAGGCCGCGGTCGACGAGTCCCACGCGCTGGGCGGGGAGCGAGGTCATCTTCCGCACCGCACTCTCGAGCGTGAGCACATGTTGCTCGCGGACGTAGTGGCCGAGGATCTTGGCGAAGGTCCCGTACGTGCGCGGGTGGACGCCGTCATGCCCCAAGGGTCCGTCGGGAGCCACCCCGCCGTAATCGGTGTCGAAGCTCGTCCACCAGGTGGCGAGGGCGGAGTCCACGTCGGGCTCGCTCATCACGAAGTAGATCGCGCCCGTGCGCGCCCGCTCCTCGGTGACGAGGTCGAACAGTGTCTCGATCGGGTCCTGGTGTTGCAGGGCGGCGATTTCCGACAGTCGCTTGCCGGTGTACCGGGAAAGCGAGTCCGCGAACGGCAGGACGATCACACCGGCCGGCCCGCCCGCCGCCCGCATGAACCGGTCGGCGATTTGTGGCGGGGCGAGCAGCTCAGCACGAATCCGCGCCCGCGTCGCGGGATCCTTCAGCCGGAGCAGCATCGAGTCGGTGCCGCCCGAGTGAGCCCACGCCGGGATCGACGCATCGAGGGAGGTCGCGGCGGCGATGTAGGGATAGAGATTGGCCGTGACGTCGAGCCCCGACGTTCGCGCCGAATCGATCTTCGCAAGCACCTTGGGCATCCGTCCCCAGGAGAGCCGGCCGGACACCTTGAGATGCCAGATCTCGAGCGGGATGCCGGTCTCCTTGCCGATCCGGAAGGTCTCGTCCAGCGCCTGATCTTCCTGGCCGCCTTCGTTGCGCATGTGAGTGGCGTAGATGCCGCCGTAGCGATGCGCCTCCCGGGCCAGCGTGATCAGCTCCTCCGTCGACGCGTAGAAGGCGGGCGCGTACTCGAGTGCCGTCGAAACGCCGAGAGCACCCTGCTGCATGGCGGTGTCGACCAGCGCGGTCATGCGCGCCAGCTCCGCAGGCGTGACCTGACGGTCTCCGGTGCCGACGACGACGGTGCGCAGCTGCGTGGCGCCGACGAACGTCGCGATGTTGATGGTGGAGCCGCTCTTTTCCAGGTGGCGGAAATACCCCTCGAGATCGCGCCAATCCTCCGAGAAGTGGTACTTCTTCATGAGGTCTGAGTCCTGCGCCACCAGGGAATCGGTGAGCGGGAAGATCGAGCCGCCCTCGCCGGTGACTTCAGTCGTCACGCCCTGAGTGATCTTGGACAACACGCGGCTGTCGATCAGCACGTTCTGCTCGGACTGGCCGAGCATGTCGATGAACCCGGGAGCCACGATCTTGCCCGCAACATCGAGGGTTTCGTGAGCCGTGGCGCCCTGGAGTCTCCCGACCGCCTCGATCCGGTCCCCCTGGATCAGGAGATCGCCCCGGTACCGCGGGTTTCCGGCGCCGTCGACGATCCAGCCTCCGCGGAGCAGGACGTCGCCCGTTCTGCCCGCATGTCCCGATACCGCGGGGCGATCACAGGCGGCGGCGGCGACCAGGGCCGCGGTCACCAAGACCGTCCGGGTCAGTGCTCGTGCGCCCACTGCAGCCTCAGCGAATCCGGGTGATAGATGTTTCCGCGCAGCATGACCCAGGCGATATCCTGCGTGGATTCGATGTGCTGGGAGGGGTCGGAGTTCAGCACGACGAGATCGGCGAGATGCCCCGACTGCACCACGCCCAACGAATCGGCCTGCAGCAGCTCGGCGCCATAGCGGGTGGCCGCCGTGATGGCTTCGAGGGGCGAGAACCCGGCCGCCACGAGCAGGGCCATCTCCCGGTGGAGTGACCCGCCGGGGGCGAGCCCTGGGGACGGTGCATCGCTCCCTGCCGCCACGAGACCCCCGGCGAGCCGGTAGTCGCGGACGAACTGATTCTGGCGGGTCCGGGCGCTCACGAACGCGCTCATGTCGCGTGCGGACCACCCGGTTTCCCTCAGGAAGTCCGCGATGCCGCGGACGCTCCCGCGGCCGGCAGGGACGTCGCTCCAGCCGGAGCCCGCCAGGAGCGACGGGTCGTTGAGCCGGGCCATGGCCTCGTGGGACACCAGCGTCGGGACCAGGGAGACGTGCGCGCCCGCCAGCGTCCGCGCCATGCTCGCCACCGCGTTCGAGTCGAAAGTCGACCACCCTTTCTCCTCCGCGGCCCATCCCGCCCACCGCTGCCCGTACGCCTTCATGATCGGCGCCGGGTTGTGCGCCATCGCGGACACCACACCGGTGAGCTGCTCGAGCGCTACCACACCGGCGTGAGCCGCCGCGGCCGCATCGACTCGGCCGGGTGTCAGTGCCACCAGCGTGTGGAGGACCGAGGCTTCGTCGAGGATGGAGCGCAGCATAGTGGGTGGGACGCCGGGCTCGGCCATGATGTAGTCGACGCCGGCGTTCACCCGGGCATCCACCGCCTTGCGTGCTTCCTCCGGAGTCGCTGCCGCGACCCAACCGGTCAGGCCGGCGGGCGCGGCATCGATGGCGGATCCGGACGTGTACATCCGCGGTCCCAGGATCGTGCCCAGGCTGAGGTCGTTGCGGAGCGCGATCAGGGTGTCTTCGGGCGCGTCGCCGGCGTCGCGCAAGGTCGTCACGCCCCACGCCACGAAACGCGGCATGGCCCACCGCTCGGCCCGAGCCTGCGCGTCGATCAGGCCGGGGATGATGGTCTTGCCGATGAGGCTGATGCGCTGGGCGCCGCGGGGAACGTGGATCTCGTTGACCCGGCTCACGGCCTCGATGCGGCCGCCGCGGATGAGAATCAGCGCGTCCTTCACCGGGGGGCCACCAGAGCCGTCGATGAGCGTGGCGCCCTCGAGCGCGATCACGCCCTTGCCGGGGGACGTGCAGGCGGAAAGCGTGAGGACGAGTGCGAGCCCGAGGGGCAGGCGGCTCACGGTCTGGGATCCGAGGACGTGTGATCGTGCACGATGTGCCAGCGGTCTCCGTCCTTCATCAGGATGAGCGTGAATGGCCCACTGGCGGTCAGGGAGTCGCCCCGGTGGAGATAGAAGTGCGCCGTCGCGAACGCCACGCCAGGCGACAGTGCGCGCACGTGGACGTCGTCGAAGGTGAGCGAGTCCCGATGCCCCCCGGGAGCGAAATAGGCGGCCTGATAGTGGTCATACAGCGGTTGCCAGCCGTGGGTGAAGCGACTGCCGGCCAGGTACGACGTCAGCGAGTCGTGCGCGTAGTCAGCCATGAACCCGGCGAGGTCGCCGTGATTCCAATTGGCCGCCGAGCGCGTGAGCATCGCGGCGATCTCGGATTGCGGGTCGGTGGCGGACTGCGCGGGCGCCGCGCAAGCGGCAAATATCAGCAGCGGCAGGGACTTGAGACCTCGCACGACGCCCTCTCGAGAGAGTGTGGGCACAACGTACCTTCCAGCATGGCTCGCGCAACCCCGACGCCCCTGACTGTCCTTTGCTGCGATTGCGGACCTACCACCCGGCCGATGTGGGGCACCCGGTGGCCCTCCCCCGACGAGATAGCGCAGGGGGTCCGGCGGGCCCTGACCCGGCGGTCCGAGCCGCCCCGGTGGATCACGCTCTCTGGAAACGGCGACCCTGCACTGCATCCGCGCTTTGCCGTGGTGATCGATCGCGTGCTGGCCACGAGAGACGCGCTCGCGCCGTCCGCCGGCGTGGCCGTCCTGTCGAGCAGTGTCTCGGTGGGCGTGCCGTCCCTCCGGGACGCGCTGCGGCGCGTGGATGCGGGGACGTTGGAGGCGTGGCGCCGGCTGGTGGTGCAGACAGCTCCGGATCGGGTGGAGATCTACCCGTGGGGCGCGGTGCCGAGGGAGCGTCTCGAAGAGATGGCCGGCGCTCTTCGAGACGCGCTCCCGGATGTGATGGTGGACGCGTTCTAGCGGCGGCGCTTCGCCTTCGTCTTCTTCGCCTTCTGCTTTCCCTTCGCCACTTTCTTTTTCTTCTTCATCGTCTTCTTCTTCGCTGATTTCTTCTTCGCCTTCTTCTTGCTCTTCGTCGCGCGCTTCCTGGGCGCAGGTGCTTCCGCCAGCATCGGCTCGGCGGGCATCGACGGCTCCGGCGCCATGGGCGTCGGCGGCGGGAAGAGCGGCTCCATCATCCCCGGACCGCTCCAGCCGCTCTCCATCGAGTTGTTCTCCTCAAGCATGTCGGTCTCCTTCACTGAGGGTGTGGCGGGCGCGGCCTGTAGCTTACCCGGACCTCCGGGACTGGCAAGTCGGTTTGGTTGACAACCCCCTCCGCACGGGCTAACGTTTGGCCCGCCATGAACTTCCGCCTCCTGTGTGCCACCGCCACATTCACTGGTTTGGCCGCCGTTCACCCCCTCGCCGGGCAGAACGTCGCCGAGGTGCAAGTCGCCCCGGCGGCGGTAAGCCTCAAGGTCGGGGAACGGACGGGCCTCCTGGCGACGGCGTTCGACCGGATCGGCAACGTGATTCCGACCGCGAAGATCACCTGGACGTCACGGAGTCCGCAGGTGGCGCGGGTGGACGCCAACGGTACGGTGACGGGGACGGGCACCGGGGTCGCCATTGTCGAGGCCGCTTCCGGTCACCGGACGGGCCTCGCGACGATCACCGTCGCTCCTGGTGCCGCGCCCGCTCCAGCCCCCGCACCAGCCACGCAAAGCCAGGCGGCTCCGGCTTCGACCCCCAGCAGCACGACCACCGCGGCACCGGAGCAGCCGGGCGCCGACCCGTTCTACGGACAGCCCCCCGGCGCCGGAAACGCGACCGCGATCCGGATCATTCCGGCGCAGATCTTCCTGCTCCCCTCAGAGAACACGCGGGTGAGCCTGCGGGCCCTGAAGGACGACGGCTCCGCCGCGGCACCGGTGCGCGTCACGTGGAGCTCGTTGACGCCGACCATCGCCAGCATCGATCACAACGGGATCGTCGTCGCTCTGTCGCCGGGGCAGGGGACCATTCAGGTCACGTCGGCCAGCGGATTGACCGCGACCGCACCTGTGGTGGTGCAGCAGGCCGATATGGCGATCGACCAGAACGGTCCGATCCTCATGTCCCCCGGCGATGCCGATACCCTGCACGTGGTAGTGCCGAGCCAGGGCAACCGCGCCGTATCTCCGTTGCAGATGCAGTGGGCGTCCAGTGTTCCCGCGGTCGCCACTGTGACCATCGACGGCGTGCTCCGCGCGGTCGGGCCCGGGGACGCGCTCCTTCAGGTACAAGGCCTGCTCCAGAACAAGACCGTGGCGATCCACGTCCACAGGACGGTGGAGACCCTGGCGGTGACTCCTCCGCTCGCGAAGGAAGTGGAAGTCCCGCTCTCGGCGACGGCCAAGTTCGTGGC
>DATBBZ010000410.1:0-5330 GCA_036270745.1 Gemmatimonadales bacterium
CGCCAAGATCGGCTTCGGTCCGCCCATCGAGGACGGGTTCTACTACGACTTCGAGGTACCGACGCCCTTCACCCCGGACGACCTCGAGAAGATCGAAGCCCGGATGAAGGAGGTGGCGGTCGCCGACTACCCCTTCGTGCGTGAAGAAGTGAACCGCGCCGAGGCGAAGAAGCGGTTCACGGACGATCCGTTGAAGCTCGAGCGCATCGACGACCTGGGGGAGAACGAGACGATTTCCGTCTACACGGACGGACCCTTCGTCGACCTCTGCCGCGGGCCGCATGTCCCCAGCACGGGGAAGATCAAGCACGTCAAGCTGCTGCACGCGGCGGGCGCGTATTGGCGCGGCGACGAGCGGCGGCAGATGCTCCAGCGCATCTACGGAACGGCGTGGTTCTCGAAGGAAGACCTCGAAGCGTATCTGCATCGCCTCGAGGAGGCGAAGAAGCGCGATCACCGGGTGATCGGGAAACAGCTCGACCTGTTCTCCATTCAGGAGGACGTCGGGCCCGGCCTCATTTTCTGGCACCCCAAAGGCGCGATGCTGAATTTCCAGCTCCGCCGCTTCATCGAAGACGTGATCCTCGAGCGCGGCTATCAGCTCGTGTATACGCCGAACATCACGCGCGAGCAGCTGTTCCTCCGTTCCGGACACCTGCCGCTCTACGCCGAGAACCAGTTTCCGGCGATGGCGGGCGGGGAGGGGGAAAGCGAGGAAGTGCGTTACCGGGTGAAGCCGATGAACTGCCCGATGCACATCCTGGTCTACGCCTCGCAGCAGCGCAGCTACCGCGACCTGCCCATCCGGCTCGCCGAGATCGCCAATGTCTACCGGAACGAGCGCTCGGGCGTCCTGCACGGCATGCTGCGGGTGCGCGGCCTCTCCATGGACGACGCGCACATCTTCCTGCGGGAGGACCAGATCGAGCAGGAGATCTTCCACCTGCTCGACATCGTGGAGCTGGTGCTGGGCAAGACGTTCG
This sequence comes from Gemmatimonadales bacterium, assembly GCA_036270745.1. Lineage (GTDB taxonomy): Bacteria > Gemmatimonadota > Gemmatimonadetes > Gemmatimonadales > GWC2-71-9 > 40CM-2-70-7. Next base: position 984 of record DATBBZ010000410.1, read on the forward strand.
GGCTCACGTACCGGCTGGATCTCGCCACGCGCCCCGAGAAGAAGCTTGGGTTGGACGAGATGTGGGACGTGGCCGAAAAGGGGCTCGAGCAGGCGCTGAAGCGTCGCGGGATGGCGTACCGGCTCGACGCGGGCGGCGGGGCGTTCTACGGCCCCAAGATCGACGTCAAGTTCAACGACGCGATCGGACGCGAATGGCAGGGCGCCACGATTCAGCTCGACTTCCAGCTCCCCGAGCGCTTCAACCTCGAGTACACGGGCGCGGACAACAAGCCGCATCGCCCCGTGATGATGCACCGGGCCATCTACGGCACCCTCGAGCGGTTCGTCGGGTTCTTGATCGAGCACTTCGCGGGCGCGTTCCCCCTCTGGCTCTCGCCGGAGCAGGTCCGGGTCCTGCCTATCGCCGATGCTCAGCTCGACGCCGCGAAGAAGACGGGAGATGCCCTGCATGCCGCCGGACTCCGGGTCTGGGTGGACGACCGCAGTGAGACGCTGAACTACAAGATCCGCGATGCGGAGACGCACAAGGTTCCGTACATGGCGGTGGTGGGACAGCGGGAAGCGGACGCCGGCACCGTGGCGATCCGGGCGCGCGGGGAAGGCAAGAAGCAAGTGGTGCTGCCGTTAGCCGAATTCGTCAGCAAGCTGCAAGACGAGGTTCGCACCCGGGCGCTCACCTCGTTACTTTGAGAGCAGAGACTAACAGATGAATGACCAGACCACGCCTGTCATCCTGAGCGCCTGCCGCACCCCCGTTGGGAAGTACCTGGGGGGCCTCGCATCGTTGACCGCGCCCAAGTTGGGGGCGCTGGTGGTGCGGGAGGCGGTGAAGCGCGCCAAGGTCGACGGTGGGGCCGTGGAAGAAGTCATTCTCGGCAACGTGCTGCAGGGCGGGGTGGGGCAGGCGCCGGCGCGCCAGGCCGCCATCCACGCCGGCCTCCCCGGCATCATTCCCGCGCTCACCATCAACAAGGTCTGCGGATCGGGTCTCAAGGCCGTGATGCTTGCGGCCCAGGCCATCAAGGCCGGCGACGAGCAATGTGTCGTCGCGGGCGGCATGGAGTCGATGTCGAACGCGCCCCACTACGTCTACGGCATGCGGGGCGGAATCAAGGCGGGCGATCAAACCATAGTCGACGGTATGATCCGCGATGGGCTCTGGGACTCGTTCTCCAACCAGCACATGGGCAACCTGGCCGAGTACACGGCCAAGAAGGCCGGCATCTCCCGCGCCGATCAGGATGCCTTCGCGCTCGCCAGTCATCAGAAGGCGGTGGCGGCGATGGAGGCCTGTCACTTCAGGGACCAGATCGTTCCAGTCGAGATCCCCGGCAAGAAGGGGCCGACCGTCGTCGAGAAGGACGAAGCGCCCAGGAAGGACACCACGCTCGAGGCCCTCGCGGCCCTCAAGCCGTCATTCGAGAAGGACGGCTCCGTTACACCGGGAAACGCTCCCGGGTTGAACGACGGCGCGTCGGCGCTGGTCGTGGCGTCGCTGGCGTTCGCCAAGGCCCAGGGGCTGACCCCGCTCGCGCGTATTACCGGATATGCCACCGGCGGTGGAGAGCCCAAGGACCTGTTCTTCGCGCCGATCGTCGCCGTGCAGAACCTCATGGCTAAGACCAAGGCGAAGATCGGTGATTACGACTTGATCGAAGCGAATGAAGCCTTCGCCGTCCAGGCGTTGGCTGACGGCCGCGCCCTCGGCTGGGATTGGGACCGCGTGAACGTCCATGGCGGCGCCATCGCGCTCGGTCATCCGATCGGGGCGTCCGGAGCCCGGGTCCTGACCACCTTGCTCTACGCTCTCCGCGAGCGGAAGCAGACCACCGGCCTCGCGACCCTTTGCCTCGGCGGGGGAAACGCCGTCGCCCTCAGTGTGGAGGTCATGTGAGCGAAGTCTCGTCCGTCGCCGTCGCTTCCTCCCGGACCAATGTCGTCCGTCGTTCCATCGCAGTGGCCGCCGGTGTGGTGTTGGTCGCCATCTCGGCGCACCTCGCGATCCCGATTCCGGGCACACCGGTTCCGATGACCATGCAGCCCCTCGCGGTGCTGCTGGTGGGCGGCGCGCTCGGTGCAGCGCTGGGCGGATCGAGTCTCGTTCTGTATCTGACCCTGGGCATCGCCGGCCTCCCCGTTTTCTCTCCCTACGGTGGACCCGGCGGCATCGCCAGCATCATCGGGACCTCGGGTGGCTATCTCCTGTCGTTCCCCCTCGCCGCCGCGGCGACGGGACGGATCGTCGGGAATGGACGCGGGACTCTGCGAGTCGCGGTGGGGGCGCTCGTCGGCTTAGCGCTCATCCATCTGGGCGGCCTGGCACAGCTCGCCATTTTGACGGGCTCGGTTCGCGCGGCTGCGGTGCTCGGGACCCTGCCGTTCATCCTCGGAGACATCGGCAAGCTGGCACTCGCCATCGCGATTCTCCGGCCCCTGACTCCTTCCCTCCGCGCGCGCCTCTAACGGCGCGCATCGTTTGTCGGGGGAGGGGGGCGAACGATGAGCCAGGTGGCGGTGGTGGGGGCGGGGACCATGGGCAATGGCATTGCCCACGTCTTCGCGCAGGCCGGCTGGGACACGACCCTCATCGACGTCTCCCAGGACGCCCTCGGTAAGGCGCTCACCACCATCGGCGGCAATCTGGACCGCCAGGTGAAGAAGGGGACCGCCACCGCTGAGCAGAAGGCGGCGACCCTCTCCCGCATCAAGACCGGCACGGCGCTCGCCGCGGTCGCGGGTGCCGAGCTCGTGATCGAGGCGGCGACGGAGCATCCGCAGACCAAGTTCGAGATCTTCAAAGGTATCGATCAGCACGCCTCGCCCGGTGCCATCCTCGGATCGAACACCTCGTCCATCTCCATCACCACCATCGCCGCCCAGACCAGACGTCCGGCGCAGGTGATCGGCATGCACTTCATGAACCCGGTGCCGGTGATGCAGCTCGTGGAAATCATCCGCGGGCTCGAGACCTCCGATCAGACCACCGCCCGCGTGATCGAGGTCTCCAAGGCGCTCGGCAAGATTCCGGTGGAGGTGAACGACGCCCCGGGCTTCGTGTCGAACCGCGTGCTGATGCCGATGATCAATGAAGCGGTGTTCTGCGTGGAGCAGGGGGTGGCAACCCCGGAGGCCGTGGATTCGGTGATGAAGCTGGGGATGAATCATCCCCTGGGGCCGCTGGCGCTGGCGGACCTGATCGGGCTCGATGTCTGCCTGGCGATCCTCCAGGTGCTCCACCGGGACCTGGGGGAGGACAAGTACCGGCCGTCTCCCCTCCTCGCGAAGATGGTGGCCGCCGGCCGGCTGGGCCGGAAGAGCAAACGCGGATTCTATGACTACCGCGGTTGACCGTCCGGACGTGTCCGAGACGCGGAAGGAGATCGTCGCGCTCGCGCGCGAGTTCGCCAAGACGAACATCGAGCCGCACGCCGCCGAATGGGACCGCACCCACCACTTCGCCCGGAACGTCATCGACGAGCTGGGCAAGTTGGGGTTTCTCGGTATCGCCACGCCGGAGGCCGAGGATGGCTTGGGCCTCGACACCACGACCTACCTGATGGCGCTCGAGGAGATCGCGGCCGCCGACGCGAGCCTGGCGGTGTCGGTCTCCATCCACTGCGCCATCCCGACCACGATGTTGCTGCGCCATGGCACCCAGGCGCAGCGCGACCGCTGGCTCAAGCCCATGGCGCGCGGCGAGATCCTGGCGGCCTTCGCGCTCTCCGAGCCTGACTCCGGCTCCGATGCGGCCAGCTTGCGGGCCCAGGCCGTCCGGGACGGCGACGGCTGGGTGTTGAACGGCACCAAGGCGTGGGCCACGAACGGCGGGACCGCCGACGTCATGATGGTCATGGTGCGCACCGACAAGCCGGAGGCACGGAAGGGCGCAAAGGGGATTTCGACGTTCATCGTGCCTACCAACACGCCGGGCTATCGCGCGGCGCGCGCCGAAGACAAGATGGGCCTCCGGGCCTCCAACACCGCCGGGGTCGCGCTCGAGAACGTGCGGCTCCCCGCAGACGCCCTGCTGGGGGACGAAGGGATGGGGTTCGTTTACTCCATGGAGGGGCTCGTAGCGGGCCGGCTCGGCATCGCCACGCAGGCGGTGGGGATCGCCCGCCGGGCGCTCGAGCTGTCACTCCAGTACTGTGCGGAGCGGAAGCAGTTCGACCAGCCGCTCGAATCGTTCGAAGCGGTGCAGTTCAAGCTCGCCGACATGGGCACTCGCGTCGCGGCGGCGCGGGCGCTCACCCACCTGGCGGCGGCCGCGAAGGACGCCGGGCAGGACGTGACGGTGCAGGCCAGCATGGCCAAGCTGTTCGCGTCGGAGACCGCGATGTGGGTC
>DATBBZ010000411.1:0-3460 GCA_036270745.1 Gemmatimonadales bacterium
GACCACCGCGGGTCCCCGGGTCTGGTCGCCGAGCCAGCCGTGCACGTTGCCGGCCTCGTCGAGTCTGACGTGCGACAGCCCGGCGTCGGAGAACCGGCCGGCGAGCCACGTGGCCCGTTTGCCTTCGAGCCCCGTCGGCGAGGCGATCGCGGATACTGCGGACTGGAGTGTCAGGGTCTCGGAGTCGGAGGATTCAATTGTGGCGCGGGCGGCCGCGATGCGGGGATGCTCGAGCAAATGTGCGATTGTTTCGGGCGCGGGCACGACACCACTCTAACTGTCTTGACGATGAACAGGGAGTGGGTGATGCTAGTCTATGGACGAGCGCGACCTCATCTACGACTGGAACACCCAGGGCAAGGCGTTCGCCTGGCCGACCGCCAGGTTCGACCTGAACGACGAGACCCTGCGCGACGGGCTCCAGTCCCCTTCAGTCCGGGACCCGTCGCTCGAGGTCAAGCGCCGCCTCCTGCATTTGATGGCGGATCTCGGGATCGCCGCGGCTGACATCGGCCTCCCCGGCGCGGGCCCCAGGGTGGTGGAGCAGGTCCGGACCCTGGCGAAGGAGATCCGGGACCACAAGCTGCCCATCTACCCTAACTGCGCCGCCCGCACCGTCATCGCTGACATCGAGCCGATCGCCCGGATCGTTCAGGAGATCGGCATTCCCATCGAAGCCGCGACGTTCATCGGGTCTTCACCCATCCGGCAGTACGCCGAGGACTGGACCGTGGACCGGATCCTCAAGTCTACCGAGGAGGCGGTCACCTTCGCGGCCAAGCAGGGTCTTCCGGTCATGTACGTCACCGAAGACACGACCCGCGCCCGGCCCGAGACGCTGAAGCAGCTGTACGGAGCAGCGATCGCCTGTGGCGCCACTCGCATCTGTCTCGCGGACACGGTAGGACACGCCACGCCGGACGGCGTGCGGGCGTTGATAGACTTCGTCAAGAAGGAAATCGTCAAGAAACAAAACGTAAAAATCGACTGGCACGGGCACCGGGATCGCGGCCTGGGTCTCGCGAACTGCCTGGCCGCCATCGAGGCGGGGGCAGACCGCATTCACGCGACTGCCCTGGGTGTGGGCGAACGCGTCGGCAACGCCGAGATGGACCTTCTCATCGTCAACCTGAAGCTGCTTGGCGCGTATTCGGGAGACATGAGCAAGCTTGCCGAGTACTGCCGCACCGTGGCTGATGCGGTGGGGATCCCGATCCCCATCAATTATCCGGTCATGGGCACCGACGCGTTCCGGACGGGAACCGGCGTGCACGCCGCGGCGATCATCAAGGCCAAAAAGAAAGGCCATGCCTGGCTGGCGGACCGGGTGTACAGCTCGGTGCCCGCCGCCGAGCTCGGGCTCGAGCAGCGGATCGATATCTCGCCCGTGTCCGGACTCTCCAACGTGAAGTACTGGCTCTCCACGCACGGCTTCGACCCCGAGAACGAAGACGCCTGCAGGATCCTGTTCGACGCCGCGAAGCGCACCGATCGCGTGCTGTCCGAAGAGGAGTGCCGGCGCCTGCTCGCGCAAGTCGTATGACGGTAGGCGCGCTCGACGGCCTGACCAAGTCGTATCTGGATCTGCGCTGGCATCTGGACCCGGTGGGCGCGAGCCAATCGGGGGTGACCAGCCACGACGGCCGTCTGGGCCGGTTCGGCAAAGCGACGCTCGCTCCTCACCTGGCGGCCATGAAGTCTCTCTCGCTGGCACTCGAGGAGGCGTCCACCGATGGGCTGGATGAGGAGATCGACCGCACCGCCCTCCTGAACGACCTGCGGGTGACGCACGTCCGCTTCGAGAAGGAGCGCCCGCAGGCCCGGAATCCGGAATTCTGGCTCTCGCATCTCCTCAACGGTCTCTACGTGCTGCTGGCCCGGGGTGACCGCCCCGACGAGCATCGCGCGCGGGCCCTCACCGAGCGGCTCGAAGAGGTCCCCGCATTTCTCGATGACGCCCGCGCCACCCTCACCGATCCGGTGCGCGTCTTCTGTGAGACGGGCCGCCGGATGACTGCCGGTGGACTCTCCCTGGTGCGTGAGACCGGGATGGCCATCGGACGACTCGGCGGACCGGAAGGGGAGCGGGTGACGGCGGCCGTGGCGGCGGCGACGGCGGCACTCGAGTCTTTCGGGCGCGATCTCGATCGCTGGCGCGAGTCCGGCTCCGACGCCTTCGCCCTGGGCGAAGATGGGTTCAATTTCCGGGTGCATTTCGAGCACGTCCTGCGGGACACGGCTCCCGAGCTCTGGCGCTACGGGCATCGCCTGAAAGAGGAGATCGAAGCCGACCTGACCGCGCGCGCCCGGCGACTGGATGGAAAGCGCTCGTGGCGTGAGCTCATCGGCCGGCTGCGCGAGGATCACCCATCCGCGGGAGAGCTGGTCCCCTTTTACGCGAAGGCGATGGAGCGGGCCCGGCGGTTCGTCGAGACTCGGAAGGTCGCGCCCCTTCCCAACGGCGCCCTGGAAGTGGTCGCCACGCCGGAGTTTCTGCGCCCCCTCGTTCCCTTTGCCGCGTACGAAGCGCCGGGAACGTTCTCAGCCGACCGGAGCGGCTGGTTCTACGTCACGCCTCCGGATCCCTCGCTTCCGGCGGCCCAGCAGGAGCGCCTCCTGCGGGACCATTGCTGCCGCTGGGAAGTGGCGGCGGTAACGCTCCACGAGGGGTACCCGGGTCACCATCTCCAAATCATGCACGCGCAGGACCAGCCCTCCCCTATCCGAAAACTCATCCTGTCCACGCTCACGCTCGAAGGCTGGGCGCTGTACTGCGAAGAGATGATGGGGGAAGAGGGTTTCTACGACGGTGACGAAGAGCGCTTCTTTCAGCGCGTGCACCTGCTCTGGCGCGTGCTGAGGGTCCTCCTCGACGTCGGCCTACATACGCGTGGCATGACGTTCGAGCAGGCGGTCGACATGCTGGTCGGTACCTTCGGGGTCGACCGCGGCAATGCCGAAGCCGAAGTGCGGCGGTATTGCGCGGCGCCGGCCTATCAGATCTGCTACGCGGTCGGCCGGCGCGAGATCCTGTCGCTGCGGGAGGATTTCAAGCAGTCGCAGGGGCGCGCCTATTCGCTCAACGGATTCCACGAAGCGGTTCTCTCCTATGGCGCGTTGCCCATTTCCCTCATCCGATGGGGACTGGGTCTCGCGTGAAAGAACGGCTCCCCCGGCAGGCCGTGCTCTTCGGATGGGTCTCGCTCCTGAACGACTTCGCGAGCGAGATGGTCTACCCGCTTCTCCCCGCGTTCGTCACCGGCGTGCTCGGCGGCGGCGCCGTGGCCCTCGGCACGCTCGACGGCCTCGCGGACTTGGCCTCGGCCCTCATGAAGTTCTTGGCTGGCAAGCTCGCCGACCGCGAACGGCGCCGCGGCCCCTTGATCGTCCTCGGCTACTTCGTGGCCGTGGTGGTGCGGCCGGTGATCTCGCTCACGGGGGCCGCGTGGCAGGTGATCGG
>DATBBZ010000412.1:0-9189 GCA_036270745.1 Gemmatimonadales bacterium
CCGTTTCAGGCCCCGAGAAAATGCACCTCAGTATCGTTGATTGCGAGGCCGGGGGATGCTACCTTCTTGGCGACTTTTCGCGACTCTAGACTAGGACGAATCGCTGCCGTGCATAGACACCTTCGCCTGATCCGGCGTTGCGTTCCCGGCCTCCTGCTCTTGGGCCTAGTGGCCTGCGCCGGGCCCTTCCCGCAAACCACCCTGCACCCCAAGTCCGACCTGGGGTTTGCGATCGACCACCTGTTCACGGGCATTTTCGCGTGGGCGATGGGGGTCTTCGTGGTGGTCGAGGGGCTCCTGGTCTACGCCCTCATCCGGTTCCGGGCCCGTCCCGGCGGCGAACCCGCCAAGGACATGCATGGGCACACGGCGCTGGAGATTACCTGGACGCTCGCCCCGGTCCTGATCCTCGTGATGGTGGCGGTCCCGACCATCCGGACGATCTTCGAGACGCAGGCGCCGGCGCCGGCGGGGGCCCTGAAGATCGAGGTAGTCGGGCACCAGTGGTGGTGGGAGTACCGGTACCCCGACCTGGGCGTGGTCACCGCCAACGAGCTGCACCTCCCCGTGGGCCGGACCATCGCGCTGGACATGACCTCGAATGACGTGATCCACAGCTTCTGGATCCCGGCCATCGCGGCCAAGCGTGACGTCGTACCGGGGCACGTGAACCACATCGTCTTCAAAGCCGACACTCTCGGCGAATACATGGGCCAGTGCGCCGAGTTCTGCGGTGATTCCCATGCGAACATGCGGCTGCGCGCGTTCGTCGAGACCGACTCGGCGTTCAACGCCTGGGTCGCGAACCAGAAGCTGCCGCCGGTGGAGCCCAAGGCCAACAGCATCCAGGCCACCGGCAAAAACGACTTCGCGCACGGCGCCTGCATCGCCTGCCACACCATCCAGGGCGTCTCGGCGGGAATGATCGGACCGAACCTGACCCACCTGGCCACCCGGACGACCATCGCCGGGGCGACCTACCCCGACGATTCGCTGGACCTCGTGCTGTGGGTGAACCATGCGCCCCAGCGGAAGCCCGGCTCCGTCATGATGGATATGAACCTGCAACCGGCCGATCTGCAGGCCATCGTCGCCTACCTGATGAGCCTCAAATGACCGAACCCACGGGACTGAAGAGCTGGCTCACCACCGTCGATCACAAGCGGATCGGCAAGCTCTACTTCTGGACCGCGTTCTGCTTCTTCCTGGTGGGCGGCATCGAAGCGCTGCTCATCCGGTCCCAGCTGGCCCAGCCGAACGGCCACGTCGTGGACGCCCAGACGTACAACGAGCTGTTCACGATGCACGGCACCACGATGATCTTCCTGGCGCTGATGCCGTTGTCGGTGGCCTTCTTCAATTTCATCGTGCCCTTGCAGATCGGTGCGCGCGACGTCGCGTTCCCGCGGCTCAACGCCTTCAGCTACTGGGTGTTCCTGCTGGGCGGGATCTTCATGAACCTGTCGTGGTTCGTGGGACCGCTCTTCCATGCGGGGCGCCTGTCGGTCGCGCCGAACGGGGGCTGGTTCGGCTACGCGAATCTCACCGAGCGCCAGTTCTCCATCGGTCCCAACATCGACTTCTGGCTCCTGGGCCTGCAGATCCTGGGCGTCTCGTCCCTCGCCGGCGGATTCAACTTCGTCATCACCATCCTGAACCTGCGGGCGCCCGGCATGAAGATGATGCGCCTGCCGGTGTTCACCTGGATGACGCTGGTGACGTCCTTCCTGTTGATCACGGCCTTCCCGGTGATCACGGTGGCGCTGGCCTTCCTGATGTTCGACCGGTTCTTCGGGACCCATTTCTATCAGAGCGGCGCGGGTGGCGACCCGGTGCTCTGGCAGCACCTGTTCTGGATCTTCGGGCACCCCGAGGTCTACATCCTGATCCTGCCCGCCATGGGCGTGGTGTCCGAAGTCCTGCCCACCTTCGCCCGGAAACCGCTCTTCGGGTACACCGTGGTGGTCTACTCCGGCATCCTGATCGCGTTCATGGGCTGGGGCGTGTGGAGCCACCACATGTTCTCGGTGGGGCTCGGCCCCATCGCGGACGCGGTGTTCTCGTCCACCACCATGCTCATCGCCATCCCTACGGGCGTGAAGATCTTCAACTGGATCGCCACCCTGTGGGGAGGCCAGATCCGGTTCGCGACGCCGATGCTCTTTGCGGTGGGCTTCATCGCGATGTTCATCATCGGCGGCCTGTCGGGCGTGACGCATGCCTCGCCCCCGGCCGATCTGCAGCAAACCGACACCTATTATGTGGTGGCGCACATCCACTACGTGCTGTTCGGGGGTACGGTGCTCGGGCTGTTCGCCGGCATGTACTACTGGTGGCCGAAGATGACGGGGCGCGTGCTGTCGGAGACGCTGGGCAAGTGGCACTTCTGGCTCATGCTGATCGGAATGAACGTCGCGTTCTTCCCAATGCACTTCATCGGTCTCCTGGGCATGCCACGGCGCGTCTACACCTACTCGCCCGACCTCGGCGTCTCGACCATGAATCTGGTCTCGACGCTGGGCGCGTTCCTGATCGCCTTCTCGATGCTGCTCTTCATCTGGAACGTGATCCGGACCAGGACGAAGGGGAAAATCGCCGGGGACAACCCGTGGGAGGGCGCGACGCTGGAATGGGCGACGTCCAGCCCACCCGCGGTCTACAACTTCGCGCAGATCCCGACGGTGCACTCGCGCCTGCCCCTGTGGAACGAGCCGGAATCGGTGGCTCAGCGGCCCCCCACCGGCCCTATCCACGTGCCCGACGGCTCGTGGTGGCCCATGGTCTCGGCGCTCGGGCTTCCGCTTCTCGCGACATCCCTTATCTCGGGACAGCTGTGGCTGGCGTTCGTCGCGGCCGCGGTGATGCTCGTGGGAATCTTCAAGTGGGGCTTCGAGCCCTTCGAGGTTTGAGATGAGTCACGCGGCAGGGACCGAGAGCGCCGGTCACCATACCTCGATGGGGTTGGACAGCCGGAAGATGGCGTTCTGGGCCTTCATCGGGTCGGAGTGCCTGCTCTTCGCGACGCTGATCTCGACCTACCTGATCTACAGCCACCGGAGCCTCGAGGGGCCCTACCCGTCGGAGATCCTGAACATCCCCTTCACGTCGTTCTCGACGTTCGACCTCCTGATGTCGTCCCTCTGGATGGTACTGGCGTTGGCGGCGGTGCAGCGGAACGACATGAAATGGGCCAAGGTCTGGCTGATGGGCACCGCCATCGGCGGCCTGATCTTCCTCGGCGGGCAGGTCTGGGAGTTCAGCCACTTCGTGGAGCATGGCCTGACGCTCCAGAAGAACATGTTCGGCACCACCTTCTTCGTGCTGACCGGCACGCACGGTGCGCACGTGGCGGTGGGCGTGCTGTGGCTCCTCACCCTCTGGGTGCGGGCCATGCAGGGCAAGCTGACGGCCAAGAACGCGATGACGGTCGAGATCACCGGCCTCTATTGGCACTTCGTGGACGTGATCTGGATCATCATCTTCACCGTCGTGTACCTCATCCAACCGGTCTACCCCCATGTCTGAGACCCACGCCTCCGAACACGGGCACCCCACTGCCGGGGTCTACCTCCGGGTCGCCGCGGTGCTCCTCATGCTGACCGTGCTCGAGGTCGGCGTGTTCTACGTCCCGGCCTTCCACGTCATTCTGGTCCCGGCGCTCCTGATCCTGTCCGCGATCAAGTTCGCCATCGTGGTGATGTTCTACATGCACCTGAAGATGGATAACCGGTTCTTCACCATGATCTTCGGCGGCCCGCTCCTCCTGGCCTTCGGCATGGCGATGGCGCTCATGTTCCTCTTCAAGGTGTTCGTGGTGAAGTGACGCTCCCTCCCTGGGATCATTGGGACGTTCATCCTTCGGTGGTGATCGGGCTCGCGCTGTTCGGCGGGCTCTATCTCTTTTGGGGAGGGACTCGGGGGTCAGTCTGGCGCCAGGTTTCATTCTGGGCATCGGTCCTGGTGCTGTTTTTCTCACTGAATGGACCACTGCACGACCTGTCGGACACCTACCTCTTCAGCGCCCACATGGTGCAGCACCTGGTGCTCACCCTGGCGTTCCCGCCACTCCTGTTGTTCGGGACGCCGGCGTGGGTCGTGCGGCCACTGTTGAAGCCGCGCTGGGTGATGGCTTTGGCCCGGGCGATCACACGGCCCCTCCTGGCCGGGATCATCTTCTCCGCCACGATCGTCTTCTGGCACTTTCCCCGGTTCTACGAGCCGGCCATGCGGCACCACAACCTCCACATCGTGCAGCACCTGATCTTCATCGCGACGAGCGTGGTGATGTGGTGGCCGGTGCTCTCGCCGGTGCCGGAGCTGCCGCGGGCGTCCTATCCCATCCAGATGGTCTATCTGTTCATCCTGGGCCTGCCGATGTCCCTGGTGGGGGCGATGATCACGCTGGCGGATTCGCCCATCTATCAGTTCTACGTGGACGCGCCGCTGCGCGTCTGGGGGTTGTCTCCGATGGCGGACCAGCAGTACGGGGGCCTGATGATGTGGGTGCCGGGGACGCTCTGGTTCTGGGGGGCGATGACGGTGATCTGGTTCCGCTGGGCGGCCAGAGACGAGCAGGGGGACGCCGAGCGGGCCGTCCCCCAGGAAGCGTACGCGACCGCGCCCCGGATTACTCCCCGTCCGCCGTTTCCCCCAAAGGATGCCGCCTGAGATTCTCGGCGAGCGCCGGGTGCATGCGCCACAAGTAGCCCCCCATCCCCAACGCCGCTATGCCGTTGCCCACCGCCACACTCCACCAGGTCAGGGCGCCCAGGAGGGGTGGGGCCAGGACCGCGAGCAGGATGTAGAAGCCGAATTCGAAGAAGCAGGCCAGGACGATCACGAGGAAGATGGCGTGGGGCACTTCTTCGGCCTTCATCACCAGCCACGCGGCGATGACGCCGACCACCACGAAGGCACTGACGTGGATCATGGTGTAGCCCACGATCCGCGAGAACTCGATGACGACGTTGGCGGGGTCATGCATGCCCCAGAACACGGCGCTGCCGAGCATGGCGGGCGTGAAGAAGGGGCGTCCGTCGATGGTGTCCACGAGGAGGAACCAGATGGCGACGGCCGCCGCTCCGATGCATCCTCCCACGAATCCTTCGCGCAGCACCTGATTGAACCGGTTCATCGCCGCTCCCTCGGGCGTTTCGGCCAATATACCCGCCGCTCCGGTGGCTGCTAGATTGGGCCTTGTGAGACCTTTGCGTTGGTCCGCCATCGCACTGCTCGCCGGCGCGCTGGCCTTCGGTGCTGCCGGCCTCAACCATCCGTTCCTGTCCGGCGACGCCGCCATTCAGCTCGCCGTGATCGCTCGTACCCCGCATTGGCGGCTGATGCATTGGACGCTCCTGTTCGCGTTCCCCTTGATGCAGGCTGGGATTCTTGGGCTCGTGGCCCGTCACCTCGACACGCCCGGGGCGTCGCTGCTGCGCACCGCGGCCATGCTGGCGACGTTCGGGTTCGGGATCTGGGCCCTGAACGTCCTGTTGATGGCGGGGACGGGGTGGACGCTGGCGCAGACTCCGGTGGACTTGAGCGCGCAGGTGCTCTACGCGGGGCTGCATCCCTTTGGGCTCGCGGCCGAGCGGCTGGCGACGTTCGCGATGGGGGTGGCGCTGGTGGTGGCGGGGCGGGGGATCCGGGCGGGCCGGCGGTTCCCGCGCTGGCTGGCGGATACAGGAACCGCCACGGGACTGATCAACGTCGCCGTGGCGGTTCTTTTTTCCGAGACTTCTCAGATCATGTATATCGGCCAGGGAGTCATCGTCGCCTGGCTCGCGGCGGTCGGGTTGGTGATGGTCACCGAACGGCGGCCTGCAGGAGCTTAGATCTCGAGGCGGACGATCCGCTCCTGTCCCGCGTCGGCGTTGCGACCGAGCTGGAAGATCCGCAGCGTCACCACCTGCCCCTTCTTCAAGTCCTTGATGGCCGCGCGGTACTCTTCCCAATTGCGGGTCGGCTTGCCGTCCACGTTCATGATGATGCTGTAGGCACCGTCATCTTGGGTGGTCAACAGGCCGTAGGCCGGACCATCAGGCGAAATGCTCGTCACCACCATGCCGCCGCCGAATCTGGACACCCGGGCGAGCCGGTTGTCCTGGTTCAGATCGTCGGGCGTGAGCGGCTGAACGCCGATCCCGAGGGCCCGCGTGGTGCCCTTGGGCGTAGAGGTCGGCTCAGCTGAGTCATTCCCCTTGCTCCGGGCCACCGTCTTGTCCATGTCGGCCGTCGCGCCCATCACCCGCACCGAGATGGTCTTCTGCCCGGCCCCCTGCCGCCAGAAGGTCACCGCGACCTTGTCCCCGGGCTTCTTGAACCCGATGATCTGCTGCAGCTGGGCGGTGTAGCTCACGGGCTGGCCGTCGAGCGCGGTGATGACGTCGCCCTGCTCGATCCCCGCGTCCTTGGCTGGCGAGGGGTCGCCCGTGTAATCGTCCACCACCACGCCGTGGATGTCGTTGTCGGGCAGTCCGACCGCCTTGGCGTCCGCTTCACCCGCGTCCGTCACACTGATGCCGATGACCGAACGGGTCACATGGCCCGTCGTGGCCAGCTGATCGAACACGGTGCGAACCAGGTTGATGGGAATGGCGAACCCGTACCCCGTGTAATAGCCGGTGCCGGAGGCGATGGCCGAGTTGATGCCGATCACCTGGCCCCGGATGTTCACGAGCGGGCCACCCGAATTCCCGGGATTGATGGCCGCGTCGGTCTGAATGAAGTCCTGGATCTGGAGCCCACCGCGTGCGAGGCCGAGCAGGGGGCGCCCCTTGGCGCTGACGATGCCGGCGGTGACGGTGAAGTCGAACTCCTCGCCCAACGGATTGCCGACCGCCAGGACCCACTCACCGATGCTCGTGGAATCCGAGTTGCCGAGTGTCACCGTGGGGAGATTGGCGGCGTCGATCTTCAAGACTGCCACATCGGTCTGCGGATCGGTGCCCACCACGCGCACGTTCTTGAACTCGCGCTTGTCGAACAGCTTGACGTTCACGCGGTCCGCGCCGGCGACCACGTGATTGTTGGTGAGGATGTAGCCGTCATTCGAAACGATGAAGCCGGTACCGGAGCCCTCTTCCACCTGCGGACGCCGCGGTTGGCCGGGCGTCTGGAAGAAGTCGCGGAAGGGGGCGGGAACCTGCGAGTTGTCCGCCCGCTCGGTGCGGGCCGACGACACGAAGACTACCGCGGGCCGGACCCGGTTCGAGACGGCGACGAAGGCGTCACCCAGCTGCGCGGCCGGTTTGGCCGCCGGGATCGGCGCCTGCGCCGATGTCTGGAGCGTCGGCAGTACAGCCGCCGTGCTCTTGGGCGTCAGGTTCAGGGCGGACGCGAACAGCAGTCCGAAGACGAACGCCACGCCGACCAGTGATACGAACTTCAGCCAATCCCGGGTACGTACCGACATCGCCGTCTCGCTTTGCGTTAAGGGTTGATCACTTCTTGTCGTCGTCAACGATCTCGTAGTCGGCGTCGACCACGTTCTCCTGCTTGGTTTCGGCTCCGCCGGCGTTCGCCTGGGCACCCGCGTCGGCGCCTGCTGCGGCGCTCGGATCGGCGCCCCGCGACTGCTGGTACAGCGACGCGCCCGCCGCCGAATAGGCCTGCTGCAGCTCTTCGAGCGCTTTGCCGATCCCCGCGGCGTCTCCCGCGCGCAACGCCTGCTTGGCGCCATCCACCGCCTGGTCCAGCCGGGTCTTCAGGCCGGCGTCCAGCTTGTCGGCCCACTCCTTGGCGTTCTTCTCGACTTCGTACACCATCGAGTCGAGCCGGTTGCGCCGCTCGATCTCCTCACGGCGGTCCTTGTCCTCCGCCGCGTGGGCCTCCGCTTCCTTGACCATCTTGTCGATGTCTTTGTCACCGAGCCCGGACGAGGCTTCGATCCGGATCTTCTGCTCCTTGCCGGTCGCTTTGTCCTTCGCCGACACGTGCAAGATGCCGTTCGCGTCGATGTCGAACGTCACTTCGACCTGCGGCACTCCGCGCGGAGCGGGCGGAATCCCCGTGAGCTGGAACTTGCCGATGGTGCGGTTGTCGCGCGCCATCTGCCGTTCGCCCTGCAACACGTGGATCTCCACTGTGGTCTGCGTGTCCTCGGCCGTCGAGAACACCTCCGACTTCTTGGTCGGGATGGTAGTGTTCCGCGGAATGAGCACCGTGGTCACGCCGCCCAGCGTTTCGATGCCCAGCGAGAGGGGTGTGACGTCGAGCAGCAGGACGTCCTTGACCTCGCCCGCCAGCACGCCGCCCTGAATCGCGGCGCCGATCGCCACCACTTCGTCCGGGTTGACGCCCTTGTGGGGCTCCTTCCCGAAGAACTTCTGGACGATCTCCTGCACCTTGGGCATCCGGGTCTGGCCGCCGACCAGGATGACCTCGTCGATCTCCCCCGGCTTGAGCCCCGCGTCCTTCAGGGCCTGCTCCATCGGGGGAATGGTGCGCTGGACCAGGTCGTCCACCAGCTGCTCCAGCTTGGCCCGGGTCATCGTGAGATTCAGATGCTTGGGGCCCGACTGGTCTGCCGTGATGAAGGGGAGGTTGATCTCCGTCTGCATCGCGGACGACAGCTCCATCTTGGCCTTCTCGGCGGCTTCCTTCAGGCGCTGGAGGGCCATCGGGTCCTTGGACAGGTCGATGCCCTGGTCCCGCTTGAACTCCGCCACCAGGAATTCGATGATCTTCTGGTCGAAATCGTCGCCACCCAGATGGGTGTCGCCGTTCGTCGACTTCACCTCGAACACGCCCTCGGCCAGCTCGAGCACCGAGATGTCGTAGGTGCCGCCGCCGAGATCGTAGACCGCGATCTTCTCTTCCTTCTTCTTGTCGAGCCCGTACGCCAGCGCCGACGCCGTGGGCTCGTTGATGATCCTGACCACGTCCAGGCCGGCGATCTTGCCGGCGTCTTTGGTGGCCTGCCGCTGGGCATCGTTGAAGTAGGCCGGGACCGTGACCACGGCCTTCTCCACCTTGTGGCCGAGGTAATCTTCGGCCGTCTGCTTCATCTTCTGGAGGATCATGGCCGAGATCTCGGGGGGCGTGTACCGCTTGCCCTGGATGTCGACCGACGCGAGCTCGTTCGGGCCCGCGCCCACCTTGTAGGGGACCCGCTTCGACTCCTCGGTGACCTCGTTCATCCGGCGACCCATGAACCGCTTGATGGAGAAGATGGTGTTCTGCGGATTG
>DATBBZ010000413.1:0-8091 GCA_036270745.1 Gemmatimonadales bacterium
GCGATCGCGCGGGACCTCAAGGCCAGCATCCAGTACGGGCTCAAGCATCGCGCTCCAGCCCTCGCGCATGCGAAAGGGTTCGGCAGGGGCCTGGATGACGAGAAGGTCGACCGCTTCGTCGCGATGTACGTGAATCATTACACCGTCGATTATGGTGAGCTGGGACGGAAAGCCGTGGCCACGCTGCTCGAACGGGCCCAACGGGCTGGACTGATCAAAGGCCCCGTCGATCTAACGTTCGTGGCAGCCGAGTAATAAGTTTGGGCAGCCGCTAGGAGGGGTCCGTGGCTGAACTGCCCGGTACCGTGTCGGTGCTGGTGGTCGACGACGAAGAGCCCATCCGCACCGCCCTGAAGAAGTTCCTGCAGCAGCAACAATTCGACGTCCTGACGGCCGCTTCCGGTGAAGAGGCCCTGGCGGCGCTGCGGCGGCACAAGCTCAGCCTCATGCTCTGCGATATCCGCATGCCCGGCACGAGCGGCGTGGACCTCGTCCCCCAGGCCCTCGAGATCGAGCCCAATCTCGCCATTCTGATGCTCACTGCCGTCAACGATGCCACGAGTGCCGCCCTCTGCATGCAGCGGGGCGCGATGGACTACCTCACCAAACCCATCGAGCTGGCCGACCTGGGCCGCGCCATTCAGCGCGCCCTCAAGCGCCGCGAGACCATGCTCGAGCACCGCCACCTGAATCAATGGTTGAAGGAAGAGGTCACGACCCGCACCGCCGAGCTGCAGCGCGAGCGGCACAAACTCGAGCGGATCTCCGTCGCCACCCTCGAAGCGCTGGTGAACGCCCTCGAAGCCAAGGATCCCTTCCTCCGTGGGCACTCCGCCCGCGTGGCGGACCTGGCCGCCACCATCGCGAACGAGATGGGCCTGTCCGACGAGGACGTCGAGAACGTGCGCGTGGCCGGCCGGCTGCACGACATCGGGAAGATCGGCACGCGGGAAAGCGTGATGAACAAGCAGGGACCGCTCACGCCCGAGGAGTACGAGCACGTGAAACAGCACGTGATCATCGGCTCCCAGATTCTGGCCCCCCTCACGCACCTGGGCGGCGTGATCGACATGGTCCGCAGCCACCACGAGCGCTGGGACGGCACCGGTTACCCCGACGGGCTCCGGGGGGACGAGATCCCGCTGGGCGGGCGCATTCTGGGGACGGCGGAGGTGTTCGACGCCCTCTCCACCGCGCGCCCCTATCAGGACAAGCTCACTCCCGAGCAGACCATTGATCGGCTCCGCGAGATGGCGGGCAGTGTCGTCGACCCGAACGTGTTCAACATGCTGGCGACGGTGGTCGGGAGGCGGAAGAGCCTGGTCTTCCTGGACGACGGTGGTATGGACCACGGGCTATAAAAAACCAAACCCGGGGCCGATTACTCCCCGGGTTGGCGGTCGGGCGAAGTGGCCGTCACACTTCGGCCGCGACCAAATCCGACTTCTATGTTCTACTGCTCCCGTACGGGAGCCTTTGCGCAGGGTTTCGCGAGCCCTCACTGCATGAGATGCTCGACCTCCATATACGGTTGCACCTCGCAAAGGGTTTCACCACCGTTTCACCCTGCCGACCCGGGACGTGGTGATCCGCTCCTGACGCTTTCCCCGAGTCAGCGTCACCGTGGTGTTGGAGGCCCCCCAGCCGGCCCCAATAGCTGAAAAAACGACCTCTGGATTGGACACGTCGAGGCTGACTCCCCGGGTGGCAGGCCCGGGAAAGCGCCGCCAGCGAACCCATCCCCCGGAGTCCCGCCGGTCCACCAACAAGGAGTCCGCGGTCACTCGGACCCGGGTGGCCTGGCCCGCCAGGATCGCCTCCTGCCGAGCCGCGGCGAGGGCCATCGTAACGTCATGAGCGGCCCCGTCCGCGGCGATCCAGTCCAGCACATCGGTGACCAGTGGGGTAGCCACAGCCGCGCAGATTCCCACGATGGCGAGCACGACGAGGATCTCCAGCAGGGTGTGGCCTTTGTGCATCAGTCAACATCGGCAAAAGCTCTGGGAAGTCGGGACCGGAAGGGTGCGAGACGGTACGGGAAAACGCAGGAGTTTTGAGGCTAACGGAGTGCTCTGGAATGGGCTAGGTTGCTACGGGGTATGGTCTTGCGGCCGCGGCACGGGGAGTGCACAAAGTACCCCCGATTGATGGCCTGTTGACCATGATTCGGGAGGTTCCCTGAAAGAGGTTTCGGAAGTCCCCCACGCGCTCCGCCACGCCGCGTTTCTGGCGCGGGCGACGGGCGAGCAGGAGATCGGAACCCCGGCTGCCCGTCTGGGGCAGGCGGCGTTCTTGGTTCTGCGGCTGGTGGACCTCCTCCTCCCCGGGGAGTCCCGGACGGCGCCGGACGTGTTTCTCTACCAAGCGAGCGCCACGGAGCGATACGCGCGGGAGATGGACGTCGACTCACCCGAGAAGGCCCTCCTCCTGAGCATCATCAAGGGCGCTCGCGACACGTTCACGGTCGACCAATCCACGCTCATGACGCCCGCCCTCTTTGCTTATGGTCACTACCTCGAAGAGACGAGCCGCTATGAGGAGGCGCTGGACGTCCTGCGGACGCTGGTGGATCTTGGTCGCGACAAGCTCGCCGCGCGGGATGCGATCGCGACCACGCTGCGTATCGCGCGCGTCCTTCGGAAGCTGGCGCACTTCGACGAAGCCTATGCGTCATACGAGGAAGCCGGGTCCCTGGCCCTCGTGACCGGCGACGTGTACTCCGAGTTGTTGTCCCGGATCGGCCGTGTGAACATCGTCTGGAACCGGGGCAACCTGGCCGAAGCCGAGGCGGGCTACCGGCAATTGATCGAGGACGCGCGCGCTGCGCACCAGACTGACGCCGAAGCACGCGCGACCGATGGTCTCGCGTCCACCCTCGGCGTCAAGGGCCGTCCGGCCGAGGCGATTCCGTTTGCCTGGCGCGCCTTCGAGCTCTACGAGGACTGCACCTCGAAGAACCGGGCCCTCGTGGGTCTCGGTATTTTGTTGCGGGACCTCGGGGATCTCGACGCGGCAGAACAGGCCTTCCGGGCCGCGCTGGCGCGCACCGACGGCACTGAGCACAGTGGGAACGCGGTACTTGAGCTCATCGAATGCGCATCGCTGCGCGGCGACCGCTTCGGGTATGCGCGGTGGCGCGAAGAGGCGCGGCGCCGGGAATCCGGCTTCACGCCCAGCATGCGGGTCGATTTTCTCCTCAAACAGGGCCTCGCCGACGCGCGGTTCGGCAGTGTGGAGCGAGGACAGGAGCACCTGCAACTCGCCCTCGCGCTGGCGCAGCAGCACAAGCTGCATGAATATGTGTTCCGGATCGATGGGCTGAAACAGAACCTCCGCGAACTCGACCGGTTGGCGCCGGCCGAGGTCGCGGAGGGGATGGCGCAGGAGTCGGTGGAAGCGGTCCGCGCTGGGTTGCGCGAACTCGTCGCCGCCGACTAAGGCGTCACACGCAGGTGTTGTTGTTGTTCGTCTCGCAGGGAACCGAACCGGGGTGAGGGCCAGTAGCATCGGCGCACGCCGAGGCGACGAGGGTGAAGGCGACGAGCAGCAGGGGCAGCAGGTAGCGAATCCGGCGCGACATAGAACCTCCGACGTGGGAAGTGGGGACTGTTTGCCGACAGCCCAGACAACCTGCGTGCGGGGGCGCTCCGGTTTAAGGTCGGTTTTGCGGCACGATAGGACGTTTTTGCGACATTTATGCTCGTCCTGGGCGCCATACCCGACGTGCAGTACCACAAGCTGCGCCGCGCCGCTGCGGGACAGTTCACCTTCGTGCGCGCGCTGGAGTGGGGTCAGGTGTTGGAAACGATTCGCGAGCGGCCCGTCGAGCTCGCGGTCCTCGACCCGATGCTCGGCGGCGACCCCCGGAGCCAGGAAATCGAGCGGCTTCGTCAGCTCTTTCCGTCGCTGCCACTCATCCTCTACACGACCCTCACACCCGAGCTCGCCGCCGTACTCCTCACCCTCGGCAAGCGGGGGATCCGCGAGGTCATCTTCGCGCGGCTGGACGATCACCCCACGCGCCTCCGGGAAGCGCTCGAGCAGGAGTACGCGCTGGCGTCCTCGCAGCAGTTCCTGGAGCAGATCGAGAGCCGGCTGGCACCCCTCCCCACCGAGCTTCGCTGGGTGCTGGAAGAGGCCTTGCGCATGCCGGAGGAAGTGCAGACCGTCCAGCACCTGGCGCTCCGCGCCTCCGTGGATCGCCGCACGTGCGAGCGCTGGTTTACGCGCGCGCATCTGCCCAGTCCGCGGCATTTCCTCGCGGCGGCCCGCGTGCTGTACGCGCACCGCCTCCTGCGCGACCCCGGGTTCACCATTGAAGACGTCGCCAAACGGCTCGGGTACACGCGCGTGAAGACCTTGCAGCAGCACGCGCGCACGTACCTCGGCCTCACGGCCGGCGAGATGCGCCTGTCCCTGACCACCGACGAAGCGATGGAAACGGTCGTCCGCCGTTTCCTGGCGACCGGGCCCTCGCACACCGCCCAACAGGCCACGGGATGACCGGCGCCCCGGAGGTCAAGACCACCGTACTGGTGGTGGACGACGAGGCCCCGCTCCGTCGGGTCCTCGAGCGCGCCCTCAGCCGCCTGGGATACCGGGTCATCGGCGCCGGGTCCGCGGAGAGCGCTCTCGACCTCCTGGCGACGGAGCGGCCGCACGCCATCCTCCTCGACATCCACCTGCCCACCATGTCCGGGCTCGCGTTCTACGTCGCGGCGATGGCCCGGTGGCCTGAGCTCGAGGGGTGCGTCGCGGTGATGACGGGCGACGGAGAGTCCACTGAGGTTCTGGAGTGGATCGCCCGGAACTCGTGTCCGCTCATCTCCAAGCCGTTCAACCTCGAGCAGGTCGAGGAGTGGCTGAATCACGTTCGAGCCTGGCGTAACCGCCGGGCGGAACAGGCCTGACATGACCGCGCCCCAAGCCGCCGATCCCCTCCACACGCTGCGGGAATACCGCGCGCTGGCGCCGTGGAACCTGCGCGACCTCGCCGTCCTCGTCGGCGCCCTGCTCGACGCTTCCGCGGTGACGCCGATCAACGCGGCCGCGCGCGCCGCGCCGAGCGAGCGGACGGTGCGGTTTTATGTGACGCGGGGGTTGGTGAGCCCGCCCGAGGGCCGCGGCACGGCCGCGACCTACTCGTACCGGCATTTTCTCCAGTTGCTCTGGATCAAGCTCCGGCAGATGGAGGGCGCGACCCTCGCCGCCATCGCCCGCGAGATGCAGGACCAGACCGGTGACGTGCTCGAACGCCGCGCCGCGCAGACCCTGGGGGCCGCGCTCCCGCTCCCCGACCGGCTCGCGCTCCGGGGCGCGCCGCGGATGCCGCGGGGCCGCTCCGGCCGCGCGCTCTCGGCCTGGCTGGCGCGGGACGCGGGGAAAGATCCGGAAGGCGCCCGGACCTGGCGTCGGATCCCGGTGACGCGCGGCGTCGAGCTGCACGTGGACTCGGAACATCCGTTGGCGCGCGTGGGCGCCGACGACGCCGCGCTCGCCGAAGCGATCCGCGTGGCGCTCGCGAAGCTCCTGCCGCCCTCGCCGGCGTAGTGCCCTGACTCGCACCGGAGTGCCATAATGGGTTCCTGGATTCTCTTGATCCTCGTGGTGGTGGTCGTCCTCTGGGCCATCGGTGCCTACAACGGCCTCATTTCCCTGAAGAATCAGACCGTCAACGCGTTCAAGCAGATCGACGTCCAGCTCAAGCGCCGCCACGACCTGATTCCCAACCTGGTCAACGCCGTGAAGGGCGCGATGGACTTCGAGAAATCGACGCTCGAAGCCGTCGTGCAGGCCCGCAATCAGGCGGTGCAGGTAAACGCCGCCGGCCCTGACGCCATGAAGCAGATCAGTCAGGCGGAGAACGCCCTGTCGGGCGCACTGTCGAAGCTCATGGTGGTGGTGGAGCGGTACCCCGACCTGAAGGCCACGGGGAACGTCGGCCAGCTGCAGGAGGAGCTGACTTCCACGGAGAACCGGATCTCCTTCGCCCGTCAGCTCTACAACGACACCGCGACGCAGTACAACACCAAGCAACAGCAGTTTCCGGCGAGCCTGATGGCGGGGCTGGCGCACGCCGCTCCGGCCCAGCTGTGGGAGATCGACGATCAGGCCGACAAGGCCGTTCCCCAGGTCGATCTCTCGATGAAGCCGAAGGTGTGACCGCAGGAGCCGACGCCGCTCCCAATTTGTTCCAACAGCAGGAAGCCAACCGGCGCCGGACCACCCTGCTGGTGGTCGGCTTCGTATTGTTCTTCGCGTGGCTCGGGTTCGGCGGGGATTACATCTACTACCTCGCCACCCTCCACAACCTTCCGTACCAGACGCACCACACCTTCCCGTGGCTCGGCATCGTCCTGACCATCGTCGGCATCGGTCTCACGTGGTACGGCTACAGCACCGGCCCGGAGAAGGTGCTCTGGTCCACGGGCGCCCGGGAAATCACCGACCCCGCCAACGACCAGGAGAAGCAGCTCGTCAACGTGGTCGAGGAGATGTCCATCGCGGCCGGCATCCCCCGCCCCCGCATCTGGATCGTCGACGACCCCGCGCCCAATGCATTCGCCACCGGCATCGACCCCCAACACGCGCACCTCGCGGTGACGCAGGGACTGCTCGACCTGATGTCCCGGGACGAGCTCCAGGGCGTCGTTGCACACGAGCTTGGGCATATCAAGAATTTTGACGTCCGGTTGATGACCACCCTCGCGGCACTGGTAGGCGTGATTCTCCTCGTCCGGGACGGCACGGGACGGTTCTTCTGGGGCGGGCGCTCCGGAGGACGCTCGCGGGGCAAGAGCGGCGACCTGGGGGCCCTGGTCGTGGTCCTCCTGGTAATCTGGATCCTGTCCTGGATCGTCGCCCCCATCGTCACCCAGATGCTGGCGATGGCGGTGAGCCGGAAACGGGAGTACCTCGCTGATGCGATGTCGGCGCAATTCACCCGCAACCCCACGGCGCTCGCGTCCGCGCTCGAAAAAATCGAGCACTCGGACGCTCCCGCCACGCACCTGAAGGCCGGCGCCGCTCATCTCTGTATTTGTGATCCCCTGGACCGGAAGTTGAACGATCACCCGGGCGCCCTCGGCGACGTCATGGCCTCTCACCCGCCCCTCGAAATGCGGATCATCCGGCTCAAGGGCATGGGGTACGCGCAGGCCAAGCAGCAGGGCACGCTCCCTCCAGATTCCCCGACCGCCTAAGTCAGTCGCTCCACGGCCGTCCGCGCGAGATCCAGCTGTTCTTCCGCCGTTCGCAGCAGCTCCTGCGACACCTGCTCCCGGGGTGCCGCGCGGGCCAGCTTTACGGCGCAGGACGCGGCCCTGACCGCGTCCTGGATCGCCCGGCAGTGCGCAAGACGCGGGCGCTCGGTCGGCGTGGGCAACCAGGTCATCAGCATGGGAAAAAGTAGACGGCGCCTTGGGGGCGCCGTCATCAACCTCACGCAGGATGGTACCGAATCGCGGGCGCTCAGACCGGCTGAAGCGCCTCGGTCTCTTCCGCGCGGCGCGCGGTCTCAGTAAGACGCCAGCCCGTCAACAAGGCGCCGAAGAAGATCACCGGCAGCACCTGCAACGCCTGCAGCGCAAGCCCCGCCGCCACCGAGCGGTCCGCCGGCACCCCGAACTGCAGCAGCGCCACGACCATCGCCGCCTGGGTCACGCCCAGTCCCGCCGGCGTGATGCGGACGACGCCACCGAGATTGGCGGCGACCAGGGCCGTGAACGACGCCGCCGGGGTCACGGGAATGTGGGCCGCGACCAGCACCAGATGGTACGTCGCCCACTGCGTGCCCCAGTTGACGAGGCCGAGCACGGTCGGCCAGAAGAGCCGGCCACCCGAACCCATCTCGGCGAGCACCGCCGCACGCCGCTGCAGGGACGGGGGCAGCTGATTGAGGATCCACGACCACCCGCGGTGCCAGGTGATCAGCATGACGATCACGAGTCCGAGCCCGGCGCCAACTTGTAGACCACGGAGCCAGTGCGGCAGGTGCAGGAGGCTGGGCGCCATCACGAGGAAGATGGCGAGCGCGATCGTCTCAGTGACGCGCGTCCACACGACGGACGAGATGGCCGCACCCACGGGCAC
>DATBBZ010000414.1:0-2832 GCA_036270745.1 Gemmatimonadales bacterium
ATACCAGCACCATCATGCCGAACGCTCCTCCGACCGACAGGCAGTTGAGCAGGACGGCTTTCAGGGGTACGAGGAGTGACTTGAAGGCGATGAACAGCATCACGGCGGTGACGCCCAGGATGAGGGCGACGATGCCGGGGAAGCGCGACAGCAGATCGTGCTGGAGGTCCACACTGGTCGCGGCGAAACCGCCGACGAGAATGGTCGCCCCGTCGAGGCCGCGGACTCCGCGGCGGGCCGCCTCGCGCGCGTGGGTGGCCATCTGCATCAGGCCGGTGAGCGATACGGAGTCTTCCGGGATCACGTCGACCAGCGTGGTCCGGGAATCGGCGCTGAGGTATGCGTTGAAGAACGTCGGGTGGCGCCGGCGAACGGAATCGGGGTTGGCGTAGAACATCGTGAGGGCCAGGCTCGATAGGTGCGGCTGAAGGCTCGCCACGCCGCGGACCTGCTTCACCCGCGGATCCTTGTGGATGGCGTCCCCCAGCGCCTTGAGCCCGAGCAGACGGCGGGCCGACAGCGCGGACTCCCCGGGCGGCAGGGCGATCACGATGCGGGTGGGCTGAATGATGCCGGACACCCCCATGCTCACGAGCTCCTGCAACCCCACGCCGGATTCGGATTCCGAAGGGAACCAGTTCCGGGCCGGAAGTCCGATCTTCATTTCGGAGAGCGGGATCATCAGCAAGCCGATGATCCCGCCCCCCAGCGCGATCGCGCGCCAGGGCCGGTGCCCGAGCCAGCGGGCCCAGCGCTCCCAGCCGGTCGGCGCATGAAAGCGCGCGAGCGGGCGGGCCAGCCATTTGGGGCGGTCGATGCTCCGGCCGAGGATGGCGAGCAGGGCGGGCAGGAAGGTGGTCGCGATCCCGATCGCGATGGCGACGACCAGCAGGCCCCCGATCCCCACGGACCGCGTCTCGATGAGCGGCGTGATGAGCAGCGCTGCGAACCCCACGACGACGGTGATCCCGGACGTGATCACCGCCGAGCCCGCGGTCTGGATGGTTCGGGCCGCGGCGTCCGCCGGGGACAGGCCGCGATTCAGCTCTTCCCGGAACCGGGTCACGATCAGTAGCGAATAGTCGATCCCGACCCCGAGCCCCACCATGCTCGTGATCGTCAGCGCAAAGACGGACATGGTCTGAACCTGGGCCACGATGGTGATCAGCCCGAGGGCGATCGTGATCGCGAGGACGCCGACGACGATCGGGAGGGTCGCCGCCACCAGGGCCCCGAAGGCGGCCACCAGCACCACCAGGGAGATCGGCACGGCCAGGTGCTCGCCGCGCTGCGTGTCTTCCGCCGAGATGGTGCGAATGTCGTAGTCGAGCGCGGGATCGCCGGTGAGCTTCACGTCGAACGCGCCGGCGTCGGGAATGGTGGCGAGGGTGGCCGCCAGCGTGACCCGGATGTCCGGCACGAAGTTGTTCTTGATGTTGTCGGTCTCCGCGGTCTCCATCGCCGCGATGAGGAACGTCGTGTGACGGTCCTTGCTGACGAAGGTCGATTCTCCGAGGGACTGCGCCGAGACGACCTGCTTGATGTAGTGCTTGCGGGACAGGACGGCGCTGAGTGAGTCGAGCACGCGGACGAACCGGGGATGGCTCACCGGCACCGGGCCGCGGACGACGACGGCGACGTATTCGGCGATCGGATTCGGCAGCGCTGCTTTGAGGGCCTCACCGGCCCGAAAGGACTCGGTGGATTCGTCGGAGCCCCCGCGGACCGCCAGGGCGTCCTGCACCCGCGCCGCGTTGGGTGCGAGCACCGCCGCCACCAGCGCCCACGCGAGAAGCACCCACCAGCGGCGGCGGATCAACATCCTGGCGGGAAGGGTTATCACGGGCGAGAGCGCATAGACCGAGGACAATCATAGAGAGACTCCTAGGCCGAAGCTAGCGGCGCGCATGCACGCGCGGACATATTGCGCCCATGGCTGACCGGCGTCCTTCGCCCGTTCTGATCGTGGCATTCGCCATCGTCGCGATGGTGGTCTGGCGCGCCGTGGCCCGTCACGGGCCTTCCCAGGCGCGGATGCCGGCGCGGCCGGCGCCCTCAGGGCCGGTCCGGCATGCGCGGGATTCTCTCGGCGCTCAGGTCACCGCCCATCCGGACTCGGGGCGAGACACCATCGCCAGCGCTCCGGTCTCACCCATGGACACGGTGGTGATGAACGAGCCGCAGGGGTACTACGATCAACTGGCCCGGGCGCAGATGCGCCGCCAGATCCGGGCCAGCGCCGGCATCACCTATCTGAACGACATCGTCGCGGAGAGCTCGGACTCGGCGCTCCACCGCTGGGATCACCGGTACCGGGACCCGGTCCGGATCTATCTCACGACCGACACCGTCGAGAATTTTCAGCCTGCCTTCTTGGACGCCGTGCGGTCGGCGCTGGCGCGCTGGGATCAGGTACAGCTCCCGGTTCGCTGGGAATACGTCGACGACTCGAGCCGGGCCGAGGTTGTGTTCCGGTGGCGCCGGGAGTTCGACATCGACCGCACCGGGCAGACCGATCTCACCTGGGACCGCGACGGCCACGTGCTGTCCGCAGTCGTCACCATCGCCACTTTCGATCCGTCGAACCATCCCCTGGGCGTTGAGGATGTCCACGTCGTGGCCCTCCACGAGGTCGGTCACATGCTCGGACTCAACCACTCGAGCGATTCGACCGACATCATGTTCGGACACACCATGGCGCGGGACCTCTCCCTGCGGGACGAACGGACCGCGCAGCTGTTGTACGAGCTGAACCCGGGGAGCGTCCGGTTAGCCGCGGACCCCTCCCGCTCCTGGCGGGCTCGTCAGCTGATCCGGGTCCAACCCTCGCCG
>DATBBZ010000415.1:0-3754 GCA_036270745.1 Gemmatimonadales bacterium
CGCGCGCTTGGGACTTGGTCACCAAGGGACCCAGATCGTCGAATCGCTCTTCAGGTCATCGCATGCTGGTTGGAACTTTGGCGTCGTCGTCGCCCTGGTCCTCTCCCTGGCGGGGACGATCGCCGTTGCCCGATCGGTCCAGAGGCTCTATCAGAAGGTCTTCGACCACCCAGACGTGCGGGGATGGCCGAATGTGCTTCGGTGCCTCGTGTGGGCGCTGGCTGTGGCGGTAGAGGTAGTTGTCGATGCGCTGATCAGCCGGCCACTTCGCGATCTTCCAGCCGGCCGGGTGTTCTTGGGCTTGGGCAACCTGGTGATCGTGCTCGCGCTGTTCTGGTGGGGCCTCCACTTTCTGCTGCGTGGAGAGGAGCCCTGGCGGCGACTCTTCCCCGCCGCGCTGGCCACAGGGGTCTTCTGGGTCGGGCTCGGTGCGTTCGCGTCGATCTACTTCTCATCTACCCTCGTCTCCGACAGCAAGCTGTACGGGGCAATCGGAGTCGTCTTTACCTTTATTACCTGGTTCATCGCAATAGGGGCGGTGATCATCTTGGGTGCAGTGGCCGGACACGTTTGGGTGATCCGCAGGATGCCGGCTGCGAGCGTGGAGCCGGATGGCACTGATTCAACGAACGGTGATTCCTCGACCGGGGCGAGCGATTCGATCCCGCCCCCCTCAAATCGTTCCGTCTTTGCGCCCGGTGTGACTGAAGCGCCGTGACCCTGTTCATCGCACCAAAGGCCTGGATCGGGTGTGCCGGTGCCCGGTCCGTGTCATTATCCCGGCGTTCGCGAACGTTCGGCGATGCTCCGATCCGGGCGGTAACCACAGCACTTAGGGATCGGACCCCGGGCATCTTGGATTGCTCACATTGAACCGATGCACCGCCAGCTCTCAGTGCGCGGAGAGGACGCTCTTGACCGTGGCCACGAGCACGCCCAGCACCAGGGCCAACAGACCATAGAAGACAGAGGCCACTCGAGATTTCTCTAGCCGGCGGCCGACGAGGTAGCCAATGATGCCGATCAACACGGCGGGAACATCGCCTGTGGTCTCCACGGCACGAACATCGGAAAACAGCAGAACCGGCAGGCTTGACAGGGTGGCCACCGCTATGGCGCCTCCTACCTGGGCCAGTCCAACATAGGTGTCGTATCGGCTCACACGATCGCCCCGGAATGCGGGGGCGACGACCCGGAATGCGAACCAGTGGGCTAGAGCTAACCCCACCGCTGTTCCCCAGACGATCTCGAGTAGGAGCGCCCCCGTTGCTCCGGTCACTTCCCCTCCATGGTGACGCTCGGGCAGCGACGCCAGCTCCGCAATCTCGACGATCGCCAGGTAGAGGGCCATGACCATCGCCTCTCGTAGCATTTCGGCTCGAACGTGCGGAGGGATACTGGACCGCCCTGTCACGAGGTCACGACCGTCCTCTTACCCTCCGCTGGTGCCACACATCGCCCACCGCGGCACCGAGGGTGACCACGGCCCCGATGGCGACGAAACCCGTCAGGAGGCTGAACACGACGCCGATCGTTCCATACAGCTTGTTGTCGGACACAATCGTCAATGGCGCTCATGCCTGTCCCCTATGTGCCTGATTGAGACTTTGAGCAGACCTGCGGTCTGATCCGTAGCGTTCAGAGGTCCCGACGGGCCGGCTCTCTTTGTGCCTGCCATCGGCTGGTCCGGTTGGCTTTCGTTCGAAGTGCCTCCCGTCTGGATCTCGCCGCGATGTGGCTCAAAAGAGGAGTGTGCACCAGATCCGAATCAGGAGTGCCCTCGCGGTTGCCATCAACCGACCAGGAGGTGCTCATGACGGTGATCATCGGGGTTGATCCCCACAAGCAGAGTCACACCGCGGTGGCGATCTGCAGTGATGAACGCGAAGTGGCCAAGGTCACGGTGCGCGCGACCTGTCAGCAGACGATCAAGCTCCTCGCCTGGCCAAGCCCTTCGAGAAACGGACGTGGGCCATCGAGTCGGCCGGCGGCCTGGGCTATCTGCTAGCCCAGCAGCTCGTCGATGCCGGTGAGTACGTCGTCGATGTCCCGCCGACGTTGGCCTCGAGGGTCCGAGTGCTCGGCACAGGTCGCTCGGACAAGAACGATCCCAATGACGCGCTCTCCGTGGCAGTCGCCGCCCTGCGCTCTGACTCCCTGCGTCAGGTCGAGACCGCCGACCACGCTGAGATCATGCGGCTGTTGGCCAAGCGGAACCACGATCTGGGCCGGATGCGGGCCCGGTTGATCTGCCGGCTTCACAACGCCCTGGCTGACCTCTCGCCAGGGGGAATTGCCAAGGAACTCTACGTTTCTGACGCCGATCGGCTCCTTGGGAGTTATGAGCCGGTGACCCCGATCGAGCACATGCGACACCAGCTCGCCCGCGAGCTCGTCGACGACGTGCGGCGCCTCGACACCTTGATCAAGGAGTCGCATTGCCGAATCCGCACGGCGGTGCGGGCCTCGAAGACGTCGCTGACCGAGGTCTATGGCGTGGGCCCCATCGTTGCCTGCATGGTGATTGGTCTCACCGGTGACGTTGGGCGCTTCGCCAACCAGGACCACTTCGCCGCCTATGCGGGCGTGGCTCCGATCGAACATTCCTCGGGAGGTCGAATCGCGCACCGCCTCTCGCGTCGGGGCAATCGAAAGCTCAACAACGCCATCCATATCGTCGCGCTCACCCAGATCCGCAATCCGGGAACAAATGGTCGGATCTACTTCGAGCGCAAGGTGGCCGAGGGCAAGACCAAGCGTGAGGCCCTGCGGTCCCTCAAGCGCCAAGTCTCCAACGCAATCTTCCGCCAGCTCGTCCTAGACGCTCGACAAGGGGCCCGGGAGGACAGAAGGGAACGACTCATAGCCGCGTGGTCGGCTCTACACCCTGACGGCCGGCTCTTAGGCGAAGTCACCCCCGGACCCATTCGAAGCCTACGCACCTGTGCCCTCCTCGTGACGGGTCGCTTCATCGCGCCCTGACTGGGTCGAAATAAGGGTCTTGACTCAAAGAGGATTCGTACGGAGGCACATATGACCCGCTGGATCCGACCAGACCTGCAAGGAATTCCAGATCCCCTGGAGCCGTCTGGGTCACCGGCTCTGGCGCTCGACTGTTCTGAAGCGGGAATGAGAGACGCTGGCGGTGGTTTGGCGGCTGTATTCCCGCAGACCACCTAGCCAGGGCAGTGGGAAATGACCGGGCTTAGCGTGGGAAGCGATTCAGGCGCCGCGCGCCCTCCTCCCAGGCCTGGGAGTTATGTCGATAGCCCACACCCACCCACCCACCCACCCATGTCCTCTAGCGAGACATCGCGGACGGACGAACCCCCAGGAGGCTACTCGACCTCTCGATTTCGACCCTGGTAAGAGCGCGATGGATCTGCTTCGAGGTGCCGCAGCAGTTCGCCTTCGAAGCTGACGATGCGCACGTCGAGATCGTCGACCTAGAGGTGGATGCGGCGCCCTTTGTGGGCTCGGCCCACCCCGATGTGCAAGAGCCGAGAGCGATAGCGCACGGTGACATTGCCGTCTGCGTCGACGCGGTCGGTGCGCACCCGAAAGTGGGCGGACGCGATGGGTGATCCCGGGCCGGTGACGTGCCGGTTGATCAGGTCGGCCGGTTTTCCGGCAAGGTCGCTAGATCAACCGTTTCGCCAGCGGCGATCTTCGCCGCATGTGAAGTCAACTCCTGATCGTCCATGTCGATGCCGTGGTGCCGCACCCACTTGTGAAGCGCCTTCTCAACCTCATC
>DATBBZ010000416.1:0-11441 GCA_036270745.1 Gemmatimonadales bacterium
GGCGGGTGACACGGTACAGGCCCGCGACATCGTGCCCGGTCAGTGGAACGGCGACCGGTGGATCATCTCGAGCGGCTTGAACCCCGGTGATCGGGTGATCGTGGACGGCGTACAGAAGGTCTTCCCTGGTCACACCGTCAGCCCCAAGCCCCTCGCGGATTCGGCGAGCGTCCCCGGGAGGGATCGATGAGCGGCGGGACGGCCGGAACGGCCGGAACGACCGAAGGAGACGGTAACAACCACCAGATCGGCTACTTCTTCATCCGACGCCCCGTGCTGGCGTCGGTGATTTCGATCGCCATCACGCTGATGGGGATCTTTTCGATCGGGCTCCTGCCCGTTTCCCGCTACCCGACGATCACGCCGCCCGCGGTCCAGGTGGCCGCCGTCTACCCCGGCGCCACGGCGCAGGACGTGGCCGACGCGGTGGCGGGACCGATCGAGGAACAGCTGTCGGGACTGCAAGGCCTGCTGTACTACTCGTCCGCGAACGCTTCGGACGGGACGATGGGACTGTCCATCTACTTCGACGTGAACCGCAGCCAGGACCTGGCTTCGGTGGACGTCCAGAACGCCGTGCAGGTGGCGACGCCGCAGCTGCCCGATGCCGTACGGCAGAACGGCCTGGTCATCCTCAAGGCGAACTCGGACATCCTGGCGGTGGTGGGCCTGACGTCGAAGGACCCGCGCTACGACGCGCCTTACCTCACCAACTACCTCAAGCTGTACGTCGAAGACGAGCTGAAGCGCGTCCCCGGCGTCGGGAACGCGCAGACGTTCGGGGGCCTGCAGTTCTCCATGCTCCTCCAGCTGGACCCCGACAAGATGGCCCAGGTGGGCGTGACCGTGAGTCAGGTCGCCGCGGCGGTGCGCGAGCAGAACGCCACCAACCCGGCGGGCCGCATCGGACGCGAGCCTTCACCCGTCGGCACGCAGCTCACCATTCCCGTCACCACGCAGGGGCGTCTCAGCA
This sequence comes from Gemmatimonadales bacterium, assembly GCA_036270745.1. Classification (GTDB taxonomy): domain Bacteria; phylum Gemmatimonadota; class Gemmatimonadetes; order Gemmatimonadales; family GWC2-71-9; genus 40CM-2-70-7. The sequence continues at coordinate 974 of DATBBZ010000416.1, forward strand.
CCCCGGCCCAGTTCGACAGCATCATCGTCCGCTCCAAGGCCGACGGCTCCGTGATCCGCCTGGGAGACATCGGTCACGCCCACCTGGGCTCCCAGAGCAACGACTTCGCGGCCCGGCTGAACGGGAGCGCCACCGCGTTCGACCTCATCTATCTGCGCCCGGGCGCCAATGCCATCGCGGTACGGGATGCGGTGACCAAGCGGATGGACGAGCTCCAGGCGGGATTCCCGGCGGGCGTGACCTACTCGATCCCCTTCGACACGACACCCTTCGTGACCGCGTCGATCAGTGAGGTGGTCAAGACGCTGATCGAGGCGATGATTCTCGTCTCCCTGGTCGTCTTCCTCTTTCTGCAGAGCTGGCGGGCCACGCTGATTCCGATGCTGGCGGTGCCCGTGAGCGTCATCGGCACGTTCCTGGGGCTGAATTTGCTCGGGATGTCCATCAACGTGCTGACGCTCTTCGCCCTGGTTCTCGCCATCGGCATCGTGGTGGACGACGCCATCGTCGTGATCGAGAACGTCGAGCGCATCATGGCGTCGGAGGGCCTGTCGGCCCGCGCCGCGGCGGACAAGGGGATCCAGCAGGTGGCCGGAGCCCTGGTCGCGATCGTGCTGTCCCTCGTCGCGGTCTTCGTCCCCGTGGCCTTTACCGGCGGCGTCACCGGCGAGCTCTTCAAGCAGTTCGCCATCACCATCGTGATCTCCGTGGTGCTCTCCGGGATTGTGGCCTTGACCCTCACGCCCGCCCTGTGCGCGTGGCTGCTCAAGGAGTCGAACGAGGCGCATCAGGCGGGCTTCTTCGGGAAGTTCAACGCCTGGTTCAAGAAGGTGACGGGCAATTACGCCGGGGCCGTCGACAAGGTGCTCGGCCGCCCGAAGGCCTGGCTCGGGGCGTTCGCGGTGCTCATCCTGCTGGTCGGTTTTCTGTGGACGCACATCCAGACGGCGTTCGTGCCGACTGAGGACAAGGGATATTTCGCCGTCGCCCTCCAGCTCCCGGATGCCGCCTCGCTCCAGCGGACCGAGGACGTGGTCAAGCGCATCGAAGGCTACATGCAGGCCGAGCCGGCGGTGCGCAACATCGTCGCCCTCGTCGGGTTCGACATTCTGAGCCGTGCCAGTCAGAGCAATAGCGCGGTGATCTTCGTGAACGTGAAGCCCTGGGAAGAGCGGGGATCGCGCGACGCGATCGACGCGATCATCGGGCGCATCAACGGGCGGCTCTTCATGATGCCCGACGCCCAGGCGTTCGCGTTCAACCTGCCCGAGATCTTCGGCCTCGGCACGACGGCCGGGGTCGAGACCAACCTGCAGGCGCGCGCCGGCCAGTCGGTGCAGGACTTCGCGAATCAAGTGCAGGCGTTCGTCGGGGCCGCGAACCAGCTGCCCGCGGCGGGCGGCGTACAGGCCAACTTCCGCGCGAACGTGCCGCAGATCTATCTGGACGTCGACCGTGCGGCGGCCAAGGCGCGCGGGGTCCAGCTCTCGGACCTCTATGGGACGCTGCAGGCCAACCTGTCCACGCTCTACATCAACGACTTCAACCTCTACGGGAAGACGTACCGCGTGCAGGCCGAGGCGCAGGCCGCGTACCGCCAGACCCCGGCGGACATCGGACGGCTCTACGTGCGCGGCACCAACGACTCGATGATTCCCGTGTCGGCGCTGGCGCGCGTGGAGTTCCGCAGCGGACCCACCTTGATCTCGCGCTTCAACGGGTTCACCTCCGCCCTCATCACCGCGGCCCCGAAGCCGGGGCACAGCTCGGGTGAGCTGATGCAGCAGCTGGACGGGCTGGTCTCGAGCCAATTCGGATCCCAGGGGCTGGGGCTCGCGTACTCCGGGCAATCCTTCCAGGAACGGGCCTCCAGCGGACAATCCGGGCTGGTGTTCGGCCTCGGCTTGATCCTCGTGTTCCTGGTGCTCGCGGCGCAGTACGAGAGCTGGTCGCTGCCGTTCGCCGTCCTCCTGGGCATTCCGTTCGGCGTCCTCGGCGCCTACCTCGGCATCTGGTTCCGCGGACAGCCGAGCGACATCTACGTCCAGGTCGGGCTCCTCACCGTGGTGGGACTCGCGGCGAAGAACGCCATTCTGATCGTCGAGTTCGCGAACGAGCTCCGCGATCAGGGCCACTCGATCATCTCCGCGGCGGTCGAGGCGGCGCGGGAGCGTTTCCGCCCCATCCTGATGACCTCGATGGCGTTCATCTTCGGCGTCTCGCCCCTCGTGGTGGCGAGCGGGGCCGGAGCCATCAGCCGGCATTCCATCGGCACCACCGTGTTCGCCGGAATGGTGATCGCCACGTCGGTCGGCATCTTCTTCATCCCGCTCTTCTTCCGGCTCATCCGGGGATTCGCGGATCGAGGCCAGCAATGATCCGCCGCACCACGTTGTTCACCCTGCTGCTCGCCGCCGGCTGTGCGGTGGGGCCGGGCTATCACCCGTCGCCCGTGGTGGCGCCGTCGTCCCAGGTGGGTGCCGCGAGCTACTCGGATACCGCGAAGGCCTTCTATGACTCCCTGGCGGGCGCACGGGCTCAGGACTCGACGCCGGCGTACGGCGCCCTCCCCCTGGCGCCGCGCCGCGTCAGGGCCGACTCGATTGCCGACCTCGCGTGGCTCGACATCCTTCAGGATTCCACGCTCAACGCCCTGGTGCAGATCGCCCTCCGGCAGAACCGCGATCTGGCCACCGCCAAGGCCCGGGTCCAGGAGTTCCGGGCCGACGTGGGGCTGGCGCGGGCGCCTCTCTTCCCCTCGCTGACCGGGAACGGGAGTGCGTCCAAGAACCAGGTGGCCTTCGGGCCCCAGGTGTTCCAGTACAACGCCATCCGCGTCACCGCGGACGTGGCCTGGGAGCTCGACTTCTGGGGCAAGACGCGGCGGGGCATGCAGGCCGCCAACGCCGACCTCGCGGCGCAGGATGCGGTCGAGCAGGAGACAGTGCTCTCGCTCGTGAGCAGCGTCGCCATCGGGTACCTCCAGCTGCTAGAGCTCGATCAAGAGGCGCAGGTATCCGCGCACACACTCCAGACCAGCCAGGCGACGCTCGATCTGGCGCGGCAACGCTATGCGCGGGGGATCATCTCGGAGCTGGACGTCCGGCAGTTCGAGGCCCAAGTGGCGGCGCCGGCGGTACGGCTCGCGCAGGTGGAGCAGATTCGCGCGCAGACCGAGCACGCGCTGAACGTCTTGCTGGGCCAGGGCCCCACCGTCATTCCCCGCCATGGGGCGCTCTCGGAGGCCGCGCGGGCGGTGACGGTCCCCGACTCCCTGCCCTCGACCCTGCTCGCGCGCCGCCCCGATGTCCGGCAGGCGGAGCGGGCGTACCGCGCGGCGAATGCGCGGGCGGGCCAGGCGTTCGCACAGCAGCTCCCGATCATCATGTTCACGGGCTCCTACGGGTCCCAGGCCGCCACGTCGAACGGCCTTTTCAAGCCGCAGTCGGACATCTACGTGGCCCAACTCGGGATTTCCATTCCGCTCTTCGCCGGCGGAGCCCGCTCCTCGACGACGGCGGCCGCGAACGCCCGGGCCGAGCAGGCGCGGAATCAGTACGAGCAGACGGTGCTGCGGGCCCTGCAGGACGCCGGCGACGCCCTGTCGGGCGCCCGGGCGGCGCGGGATCAGGTGGCCGCGGCGGAGACGCAGGCCATCGCCCTGCGCCGGGCCTACGACCTGGCACAAGTGCGCTACCGCTCCGGCATCGCGAACTATCTCGAGGTGCTGGATGCCGAGCGAAGCCTGTTTACCGCGGAGCTGACGCTGTCGCAGGCCGAGCTGGGACAGCTCACGGCTGCGGTACAGCTGTACAAGGCCCTGGGCGGAAGCTGGAGCGGGACGACGGAAACGAAGTAGATCCGGGGGTTGCTCCGGCGACCCGTCACGTGCACTGTAGCGGCTCCTCCAGAGGAGCCGCTACGTGTTTAAGGGCCTGTCCGCCGTCGCACTCGCCTTGCTGGCCATCCGTCCCGCTCACGCCCAGGGCCTACGCATCGAGATCGACGTCTCTCCTGCGCTCCGGGCCGCCCCGGCGACCGGACGGATGTACGTATTCTTCTCGCGGGATTCGAGTGAGGACCCGCGACTCGGCGCCCGGAATGAGAGTGAATGCGTGCCGTTTTTCGGCGTCGACGTCACGAATCTCGCGGCCGGGACGCCCGGCATCATCGACGGGGCGACGCTCGGCTATCCCCTGAAGAAGCTGGGTGATCTCCCGCCGGGCGACTATTACGTGCAGGGCCTGCTGAGCGTCTACTCTGAGTTTCACCGGGCCGATGGCCACACCGTCTGGGCGCACGACGACCAGTGGGAGGGCCAGCAGTACAACAAGTCTCCCGGAAATCTGGTGAGCGAAGTCCGGAAGATCCACGTGGATCCGTCACATCCCGACACGCTGCGCCTCGAGCTCGTCCGCGCGATCCCCGCCATCACCGTCCCGGCGGATACCCGCTGGGTCCGGCGGGTGAAGATCCAGAGCAAGCTGCTCACCGCGTTCTGGGGCCGGCCCATCTATGTGGGCGCCACCATACTTCTGCCCCGGGAGTACGACAAGGATTCCACGACCCGCTTTCCCACCGTCTACGAACAGGGCCACTTCTCCCTCAGCGCTCCCTTCGCCTTCGATCCCGACGGAAAGCCGGAGACCCCGTCCCAGCGCGCAGAACGGGTGAAACGGACAGCCCGGGAACCCGGTTACGAGTTTGCGCAATCCTGGACGAGCCCGGGATTCCCGCAGATGATCGCGGTGACCTTCCAGCACCCGACGCCGTATTTCGATGACTCGTATGCCGTCAATTCCGTGAATAACGGCCCCTACGGCGACGCGATCCTCACGGAGCTGATCCCCTACCTCGAGTCGCACTTCCGGATGATCCAGGCGCCGTGGGCGCGCCTCCTGGTGGGTGGCTCAACGGGAGGGTGGGAGGCGATGGCCCTCCAGGTCTATCATCCCGACTTCTTCGGCGGAACGTGGGTGCTGTATCCAGACCCCATCGACCTGCGCGCCTACGAGCTGGTGAACGTGTACCGGGACTCGAACGCGTTCGTCTTCCCCGTGTCGGAGTGGTTCCAGGCGGACGTGCCCGCCGAGCGGGAGGAGACGGGCCAGCCTCACATCACCGTGCGACAGGAGAGCCAGTACGAAGCGGTGCTGGGCAGCCACGCCCGGTCCGGTGAGCAATTCGCCATCTGGGAGGCCACCTGGGGACCGGTGGGGCCGGACGGCTATCCGGTCGATCTGTGGGACCTGTCCACCGGGAAGATCAACCACCAGGTGGCGGACTACATGAAGGTCCACGACTACGACATCCGGGACTACGTGGAGCGTAACTGGGCCACGCTCGGCCCCAAACTGCGTGGCCGGGTGCATCTCTACGTCGGAGACATGGACACGTTCTACCTGAACCTCTCGGTCTATTACATGGAGAGCTTCCTGAAAACGGCGAAGCCGCCCGCCGACGCTGTCGTCGAATACGGGCGGCCCCTCAAGCCTCACGGCTGGCAGCCGTTCACCAACGCGGAGCTCATGCGTCAGATGGCGGCCTACATCGCCGCCCGCCGGCCGAAGCCTTGAGCTAGGGCGCGCAGCCGGTCGCCAGTCCCCGGGCGTTGCACTCGTTGTCAGGAACGGGCATGACGGACGGTACCGCGCCGGGGGGCACGTTCCCGTTCGGGATGTCCGTGGGGATCGTGGCCAACAGCCCGTACCGCCGCGCGTCGATCCACCGCGTCCCCTGCTCCCACATCAGGGAATACCGCCGGTTGTACAGCAGCTGGTCGATATACGCGGCCTTCGAACTCCCGCCCGTCAGCGTGTCGGCCGGCAGGTTGCCGGACGCCTTCCGCACCAGGTTCAGGATGGTGTTGGCGGCGGCGAGGTTATTGAGCCCGATCTGTGCCTCGGCGTCGAGGAGCGCCAGCTCCTCATCTCGAATGATCGGGATCGTGTGACTCAGGTCCACCGCCCCCTTGGTGAAATACACCGTGAACTTGAGCTGGCCGTGAATCGGGATGCCCCCGAGTGCCTGCGTGTCTTGCGACGGGACAATCTTCGAGAGCGCCCGGAGATCCGGCTGGCCACCGACCTGCGTGTCGGCCTGGGTCATGAAGTCCGACAACGCGAAGAACGTATTCCCGTTGAGCGGGTCGGACAGGTCGTTCGTCGCATCCCCCGGATCGGTCGAGAAATCGAAGAACGCGCCCGCCTTGAATTGCGTCGAGTCCCCGGGCACGTAGAACGACGCGGCGAGCGCCGTTTCGGCCGCGTTCCAGCAGTTCACCGGCGCCCCGTGACAGCCGTTCTGGGCGGTGGCGCGGAAGACCTCAGCCTTGGCCACCAGCGCCCGGTTGAGCTGGATGAACGCGGCCGGATCCCCGAAGGGCGCCAGTCCGGTCGGAATGTTGAATGGGAACGAAGCGGCTGCCGTGTTAGCGGCGAGGAGGTTGGTCCGCGCCGAGTCGAGCACCCCGATGATGTAGCCGTACACCGAGTCTTCACTGACGAACGGCGCGGGTGGTGCAGTCACCGGGCGGTCCACGTCGACGGGGGCGCCCAGCTGGGCCCGGGTTTCAATGACATAGAGCAGCGCCAGGGCCTTGAAGGTCTGCGCCATTCCGCGCGAGGCCTCGACCTCGCCGGCCGAGAGCTCCGTCGTCTTGGCCAGCGCTTGGAGGTAGATGTTGATGCTCCGGATGTTCGCGTAGCGACCGCCCCAGAGCGCCCCGCCGAACCCGGACCCGGACAGCGGTCCGAAATAGGGCTCGGAGTAGTCGGGCGTGTTGTTGCCGGAGAGATTGATCCCCTCCCGGCCCATGGAACCCAGGCGCCAAATCAGGCTCTGGATATCCCCGCTGGCGCCGGCAAAAATGCCGTTCGCCGCCGCGGCGAGCTTGTCCCGCGTGGGGTGCGCGAGGAGATCGTCCAGCGTCGGCTGATTCGTCTGCGGGACGTCGAAGAAATCGCTGCAGGCGCCCGCCGCCAGGGCGATCGCCAGGATGACGAAGAAGCGGGTGGTCGTTTTCATGGTCAGAACCCCGCCGTGATGGTGAACGTGAAGCTGCGCGACGGCGGGTAGGGTCCGAGGTCGATGTTCCGGACCACCGCCTGCTCGCCGTAGTTCGATACCTGAGGATCGTATCCCGTGTAGGGCGTACTCAGGAAGAGGTTGTGAGCGGACAGGGTGATCCGCACCGAGCTCGCGCCCCCGAAATACCGGTACCATGTCTCCGGGACGTCGTAGCTCACGCCGAGGTCCTGCATCCGCAGGAACGACGTGGACTGCACGAACGGGTTGGCGATCCCGATGCCGCAGTCGAGGAATCGCTGCTGGCCCGCCGGCGTGGCTTGATCCGGCGAGAGCCCGTTGCAGTCGTAGAGCGAGAGGGTCTGGTTCTGCGCCACCCCGCCATCCTGCCACACGATCAGAATCGAGAACGTCATCCGCCCGTACCGGATCTCCTGCGGGAATGAGATCACGAATCTCGGGTTCGCCTGGCCCATGTAGCCGACGATCGGGTTTCCGGTCACGGGATCAATCGCGACCTGTCCGATGATTTGTGTCGTGGGTCTCCCCGGCTGCAGGAAGAACTCGCCGAAGGCGAGGCCGAAGCCTGCGTTGGGGGGCCGGAACCCCGGGAACGGAAGAGACACGACGGAATTGCGCGCCGTGTTGAAGTTCACGCGAGACACCCAGCTGAAATCCCTGGTCTGGATGGGCGCATAGCCCAGACCGAGCTCGATCCCCTCGTTCATCAACTCACCGGCATTGATGATCTGCACGCCGAATCCTGACGAGGGGGGCGGCGTGCGGCTCAGGAATACGTCGGTCGTGTGCCGGCGATACGCGGTGAGCTCGATGCTCCCTCGCCCGTCGGGAAGCTGGGCGTCGACGCCCCCCTCGATCTCCCGGATCCGCTCAGGTCGAATGCCCGGGTCACCCGCCGTCGCGTCCACAAAGGTGGTGCTGTGCTTCGAGTACACACCGGCATCCAGGTTCGTGAATTTTTGCCCGAACAGCGGCTGGTTCCCCGTCTCGCCGTAGGCCGCCCGCACCTTGAAATCGCTCCCCGGACCCAGGAGATCCGGGAAGCGGTAGGACGCCGACAGCTTCGGATATATGAAGTAGCGGTTGGTCGCGCCGTTCGCGCTCGAGCGCTCCGCCCGCACGCCACCGGTTACGTCGAGCCGCTGGTCACGCGCGAGGAGCTCCTCCTGCGCGTAGAACGCGAGCGTGCGCTCCGTGGTGTTGAGCTGGAGCGGATCGGTGAAGAACGTGCCTTGATCGATGTTCGTCTGGCCGGGCAGGAGGCCTTGCGCGGTAATCCGGTCCCGGGCCGTCTCGCGGTCCTCGACCTGCACCCCGGCGGAGCTGCTGAGCCGGAAGTCGGCGGACGTGGGGGTGTAGGCGTGCAGGGCGTTCAGGTTCCAGTTCCAGAACCGGCTCTGCGCGTTCGACAGCGTGGATTGACCAGGATTGGCCAGGGCCTGCTCGAAATACAGCTCCGGAGGCGCGATCACGCTGTTCGTCTGGTTGAACATGTCGATCCCGCCGCCGGCCACGATCTGCAAGTTGTGATGATCGGTGGCCAGTGCCTGATAGGTCAGCTGGCCGCCTCCCGTGAAGCCCAGGGCGGTCTCTTCGTTGCTCCCGAGCGCCGTGGTCTGGAGCGGGTTGGAAGACTTGTAGGTGATGGTGGGCTGCGGGTACACCCCGTTGACCGGCAGGAGGGGCTCGAAGCCAGGGATGTACGCGATGGAGTACGTGACGCTGGCCCCGTTGTTGTCATTGTTGGTGAAGCCCCGGTCCGTCTGCGTCCGGTTGAAGGCGCTGGAGAACGACAACTTCAGGCGGTCGGAGAATGTCTGATCGACGTTGAGCCGCAGCGTCTGGCGCCCGGCGCCCGTGGTCTGAATGATGCCGTTGTCCTGTTGCGCCGACCCCGACAGGAAGTACCGGGTGTTCTCGTCCCCACCCGTGACCGTCAGGGCGGTCTGGTAGCTGAGGGGCTTGGTGCCCGCCAACTCCTGCATATGGTCGTACGTGGGCAGCTGTCCGTTCACGATGTACGGCGTCACGGTGCCGACTCCGTAGAGCGACTCGGCCTGCGCGACCGTGAACGAGCGCGTGCCGTAACCCCGCAAGAGCTCACTGAAGCCGAGCCGCTGCGTGATGGTGGCCGACGCCTTCCCGGCTTGTCCGCGTTTGGTGTGGATGATGACGACGCCGTTCGCGGCCTTGGATCCGTAGATCGAGGATGCCGCAGCACCCGGCAGGACTTCGATGTCTTCAATGTCGTTGGGGTTCAAGTCGGCCAGGCGGTTCACCGGATCGTCCTGCAGCTGCCCGCTCCCCTTGTTCGACCCCGAACCGGTCACGGTCGAGAGCCCTGAGGGGATCGACTGGTTGCTGTAGATCACGCCGTCGACGACATACAGCGGGTCCGGATTCCCGAGCACCGTGTTGACGCCGCGGAGCTGGACCTGGACGCCGCCTCCCGGTGCGCCGGAGTTCTGGCTGATGATGGCGCCCGGCACCTTCCCCTGCAGCGCCTTGTCCACGGTTTGCGAGGGCATCTGACTAATGTCCCCGCCGCCGACGAGCGTGGTTCCAGTTGTGGCGTTCTGCCGCGCCACACTCGTCGCCTGGCCGGTGACTACCACGGCGTCGAGCACGAACACGTCCAGGGCCAGACTCACCGACACGGAGTCCTGCCCGGCCGGAACCGGAATCTCCTGGTGCTTGTACCCGATCTTCCGGAACAGGAGGCGGTCATCACCGGGAGGCACACCGATGCTGAAATGACCGTCGCTTTGCGTCAACGCCAGCGCGTTGGTGCCGACGACGGCGATGGTGACGCCGGCCAGCGGCCCGCCGCTGACGGCGTCGCTCACCCGACCCGTGATCACGCGGGTCTGGCCGGATATGGCGGTGGTCAGGGTGAACAGTAGTGCGGGAAGAATCCTCGTTGCCTTCGTCACGCGACCCTCCTGGTGCAGACGTGAACGAACCGAGCGGCTGGACGGCGCCTTAGCATGGACGCCCTCGGGGAAGTCCGCAAGGAACTCGAGATCCCGGAATTTCGAGTCCCATTGCGGCAAGCATCCCGACGCCCGCGGGGGGATACTGACGTTCCGGTATTCTCACCTTCCAGAAGAGCGTCCGTATGCGCACTGCGTTGTTGGCCCTGTCCGCGCTCGCCGTCGCCGGGTGCGGAGAACAGCAACCTTTCGCCTCACCAGCCCTTGCCACGACAGCCCGCACGGCCGTCCGCCACGACGTCGTCGTCCCCCGCTATCGCATCGACATCAACGAGGCGGGTCAGATCACGGGCCGGATGATCGATCACGTGACCAAGAAGCCCGTGGGGTACATCGCGACGCCGGTTGTAGGCAACTGACGAAAGGGGTCAGGGGCCGGGGGTCAGGGCTGCTCCCCTGGCACCAGACCCCTGACATCCGGCCCCTCT
>DATBBZ010000417.1:0-7427 GCA_036270745.1 Gemmatimonadales bacterium
AGCCGTTTCTGTGGCTCCGGGGCCGGCACGTCGCCGGGCGGTCGATCATGTGGGGCCGCCAGGTCTATCGCTGGAGTGACCTGGACTTCGAGGGGAACCTGAGGGACGGGATCTCGATCGACTGGCCCATCCGGTACCGGGACATCGAGCCGTGGTACGACCACGTCGAGGAGTTCATCGGGATCTCGGGCGAGAAGCTGGGGCTGCCGCAGCTGCCCGACGGGAAGTTTCTGAAGCCGATGGACCTGAATTGCGGCGAGCGCATGATGCGCGAGGTCGTCGCCAAGCACTGGGGGGGCGAGCGCGTCCTCACCATCGGCCGCTGTGCGGTGCTCACCGAAGACCACAATGGCCGGGCGGCGTGCCACTATTGCGGCTACTGCGAGCGCGGCTGCATCACCCTCTCGTATTTCAACTCGATCAACGCGACCCTCCCGGCGGCTCAGAAGACCGGGAAGATGGCGCTGCGCCCCGACAGTGTGGTGCACTCGCTCATCTACGACAAGAAAAAGAACCGGATCTCGGGCGTCCGCGTGATCGACGGCACCACCATGCACGCGCTCGAGTTCCAGGCCCGGGTGGTGTTCCTCTGCGCCTCGGCCCTGGAGTCGGCGCGGATCCTTTTGAACTCCGCGACTCCCGACCTGCCCAACGGGCTCGCCAACTCGAGCGGCGAAGTCGGGCACAACATCATGGACCACATCATGGGCGGGGGCGCCTCGGGGCGCATCGACGCGCCGGCCGACCGGAACACCGTGGGACGCCGGCCCAACGGCATCTACATGCCGCGGTTCCGGAACTTGACGGGTGGCCCCAAGTCCAAGTTCCTGCGCGGGTACGGATTCCAGGGCGGCGCTGGGCGCGACGGGTGGTGGCGGGGGACCGACCTCCCCGGGTTCGGAGCGGCCTGGAAGAAACAGCTGGAGCAGCCCGGGGACTGGCACATGGGCTTCTCGGGTTTCGGCGAGTGCCTCCCGAATCACGACAACTACCTCGAGATCGACCACACCAAGAAGGACAAGTGGGGGATCCCGGTCATCAAGATCAGTGTCTCGTACAGTGACAACGAGCGGCAGCTGATGGAGGACTCGTCCATCGCGGCCGCCGAGATGCTGGCGGCGGCCGGGGCGAGGGACATTTCGGTGGGGACCGACTTCTCGCCTCCCGGCAAGGCCATCCACGAGATGGGGACGTGCCGGATGGGCCGGGATGCCAAGACCTCGGTGCTGAACGCCAACAATCAGGCCTGGGACGTGCCGAACCTGTTCATCACCGACGGCGCCTGCATGACTTCTTCGGCGTGTCAGAACCCGTCGATCACGTACATGGCACTCACGGCGCGGGCCGCGAACTTCGCGGTAGACGCCATGAAGAGGAATGAGATATGAAAGGCGTGGGGGAGTGGGGGCGTGGGGATGTGGGACGGCGTGAGTTCCTGAGCACGGTCGGCGTTGCGGCTGCGGCTGCCGCTCTCCCTATCAGGTGGCCTGCCATGGCGAGGATACCGAAGGTTGGCCTGCAGCTCTACACCGTCCGGGACCTCCTCAAGGCTGATTTCGAGGGCACCCTCAAGAGCGTCGCGCAGATCGGGTACCAGGAGGTGGAGCTGACCGACTTCTTCGGACGCACCGCGACGGACGTCAAGAAGATCCTGGACGGTCTGGGTCTCGCCCCCGTGTCGATGCATTTCGACTTCGCCAAGGTGCCGGCGGGACTGGACACGATGATCGCGGACGCCCACACGCTGGGACTTTCCTACGTCACCTTCGCCTGGATCGATGAGAAGCTGCGTCCGGACATCGACGGCTGGAAGCGGGTGGCGGAGACGCTGAACCAGACCGGCGAAAAAGTTCACGCCGCGGGCCTGCAGTTGGCCTATCACAACCACAGCTACGAGTTCAAACCCCTCCAGGGCCAGCTGCCGTACGACGTCCTGCTCGCCCATACGGATCCCAAGCTGCTGCAGGGGGAGATGGACCTCTTCTGGATCACCGACGGCGGTCAGGACCCGCTCGTGTACTTCACCAAGTATCCGGGCCGATTCTCCCAGGTGCACGTGAAGGACATGGGGCCGGGCCCGGGGCCCGATCACACCATGGTGGACGTAGGGAAGGGTGTCATCGATTGGAAAAAGATCTTCGCGCATTCGGCGGAGGCGGGGATCAAGCACTACTACGTGGAGCACGACAATCCGCCGCATGCGCTCGACGACATCAAGGTGAGCTTCGAGTACCTGAAGGCGCTCGAGTTCTAACTACTCCTCCGACGAGCCACCACCGCCGGCGGCGGCGGAAATCTGATCGGCGCGGATCTTCCCGGCGTCGAACTTCTCCGCCGCCTCGATCAGCTTCTCGATCGTCTCGTCGAACTCCGCGGGGCCCTTCTTGAATCGCAGGTAGTTGATGCGGGCGACGACGAACGCCTTGAGATAGGGGCTCTGGAATCCCTTGGCCTTGAGGGCGGCCACGGCCTTGCCGACGGCGTCATCCAGCTTCAGGACCCGCGCGGCGCGTTTGCGGCGGACCTGTACGGCCTTGGACAGCTTCAGGGGCAGGAATTCGTCGATGCGCTTCAGGATCGACTGGTACGCCCCGCCCGAAAACCGCCCGTTCTGCTGATAACAGAGTCCCAGCGTGAGGAGCGACGGCTCCTCGAACTCGAGCTCGAATTCCGTTTCGTCCCGGTCGTCCAGCTCGGCCAGCCCATGCTCCAGGCGCATGACCTCGAGCGACCGCTCGCGGACGTTGTGGGCCTTCTCGGTATTGAGCACCAGGATCCGGTGTGCCACCTCCGCGTCCGGCACCACGAGCGCCAGGATGCTCCGGGCACCGAGGGATTTCAGGGCACCCAACCGGTGATAGCCGTTGGGGGTCCAGTACCCACCGTCCTCCGTCCGCACGGCGATCACCGGATCGAGGAACCGGTCGAGCTTGTCGATGGCCTTGGCGAGCCGGGCGACGTGGGTCGGTGACAGATCCCGCTGATACGGTGTGGGCTCGACCTTGGAGAGCGGCAGCCCCGCCATGATCTGCCAATGGGAGCCCAGGGGGTCCCGGTACATCCCCACGATCACGCCCCCGTCCGCGACGATTCCCTCGGCGAGCTTCTTCACCGCCGCCGGAGGACTCTCCTCGAGGAGCTCCTTCGCCGTCAGGCCGCGGGATTCTTTCGCGGCCTTCTTGCGTCTCGTGGCCTTCTTCTTCACCGGCATTTGGTCTCCCCGGCGCGTGGCCCCGGGGTCAACCCGAGTGCCAGGCTCCGCGTGTTATCCCCGCGGCCATGCCGCGCGGTTCATTGCTTTTCCCTGGAGAGTCGCCCCAGCGCGGCGCGGGCCTCGTCGACGAACGGCCTGAGCGCCGGGTCACCGTGCGCCCAGTGGGCGACGACGTCCGCGTAGGCGTCCCGGGCGACGTCCGTGTTCTTGAGGCGCTCGTTGACCCGGCCCTTCTCGAGGGACCAGAGGACATCACTCGGGAGGGGATCGCGGTGGTTGAAGGCCGGCTCTTCATCGAGCCGCCGGGCCGCTTCCTGATCCCGGCCCCGCGCGGCCAGAAGCTCGATGCGCACCAGGTGATCGAGGGGGCAGACGCCGAAGCACGCAGTGTCCGGCAGCGCCTCGAACAGACCGAGCGCGGCCGTCGTGTCCCGCCGCGCCAGGGCCAAGTAGGCGGGCCCCGACTTCATGAGGTAGCCCGTGAGTTCCACTGCCACCTGTGGCCACTTCGGGGGCGGCGGGGGTTTCCGGCGCACGGAGTCGACGTACTGGACGAACGACTTTATCGAGGCGGTGTCCCCTCGGCCCGCCCACCAGGCCATCGCCGACCAGTTGCCGTTGACGAGGTGGCGCGAGTAGGTGGAGATCGCCCGGTCCGCGGAGTCGGCGGGCACCGCTCCCAGCATCAGGTACTCGATGGCGAGCTGGGGGATCAGGTTGCCGCCGCCGTCCAGGGCCGCCCGGAAGTGCCCGCGATTCCCGAGGGCGACGGCCGCCTGACTCCGAGCGAAAAAGGAGTCGCCGGCGCTCCGGGCGTTCTTGAGCATCACTCCGCCCATGGCCTGCGCGTACCGGACGTCGACCTCGGACGAATCGTTGAGCGTGCGCAGTGCGGCGGTGAGCTCGGGTCCCATGAGCATGGATTTCCCGCCGGGGCCCCCCGCCAGGGAATCCGCGAGGTGGTTCCGGCGGGCCCGGTTCGTCCCGGGATCGAGCAGCTGGCCGATCGACTGCGCTTCACCGGCATAGCGGCCCCCTCCCCCCGCCCGCAGGTACGCGGCTGCGTAGCGGAGACCTCCCGCGGGTCCGTCGAGGGCCGAGCCCAGCTGCATGGGGTGCACGTACGCCGGCGAGAAGGTCGAGTCGAGCTCGATGGCCCGGTCGAACGCGTCCAGGCTCTGGCGGGAGGATTCTCCGGCGAGCATCCCGGCGTGGAAGCGCGCGTCCCCCAGGCTGTACCACAGCTCGGGGTCGTCGGGGTAGCGACGGACGGCCTCCTCGAGGGTGGCGACGGCGCGCTTGCCGTACGTCCACCATTTCCCCGCCAGGGTCTGGGGTCCCTCGAAGACCATCGTCATCAGGGACTCGGACTGCACCAGGAACGAGTCGCGCGGTGCGAGCCCGTGGTTCAGGGCCCCGGCGCGCAGTTGATAGCGCGTGGTGAGTGAGTCTCCGCCCGAGCGACCCCAGCCCGCCGCGAGTCCCGCGTGGGCGTACGCGAGCGTGAAGCCCGAGTCGATTCCGAACGCCTGCTGATACGCCACCAGCGCCGAGTCCCACTCGGAGTGGCGGAGGAATTGCTCGCCGGTGAGGAATGCGCGCACCGCCGGCAGGGACGCCGACCCGATTCCCGTCGCCCGGGCGAGGCCCAGGCCGCGGATGCGCGTGGCGCCGATGGCCTGGAGTACGTGCACGGCCACCGAGTCGGCGAGGCGGTCGATGCGATCCTTGTGGTCCCGGAGATCCACGGCGCCGAGCTGGGCACCGGTGGAGACGTCGAGGACGTTCGCACTGAGCCGCACCGAATCGGGGCCTGAATTGAGGAGCGCGCCGTAGACGACGATGCGGGCCCCGGTGTTCTGGCCCAGCTGCCGAGCCGCGATCGGATCGGCGCGCCCCATCCAGCGTTTCACGACGAGGGTAGGCGACACGGTCCGGAGCGGGCCGGCGCCGTCCAGCGAGCGGGCGAGGATGTCGACCAGCCCCTCGCGCCAGAGCTGGAGCGACGGATCGAGGACGTCGAACGGTGCGACGGCCACTTTGTCGTCATCCAGGGGCGAGCCGCCGGAGCGGCCGACGATCCCCCACACCAGCCCGATCCCCGCCAGCGCCGCGACCGCCGACACGATCCACCGCGTCCTGGGCTTCAGGGGCGCCACCGAACCGGTCCGGGTGCGCGTGTGTCTGGTGCCGCCGCTCGTGAGGGTCGCCGTGCCTTCGAGCACCCGGAGGACTTCGTCAGCCGTCTGGGGCCGGTCCGCGGCGTTCTTCTCGAGGCACGCCATCACCAGGTCGGCGAGCTCGGGGGGAACCTGCGGGCGCTTCTTGGCGATGTGCTCGGGCGGCTCCGTCAGATGCGCGGCGAGCGTCTGCTGCGGGCTCAGTCCCTCGAACAGTTGATGCCCCGACAGGGCCTCGTACGCCATCGCACCGAACGAATAGATGTCGGCCCGGTGGTCGACCGTGGGATCACCGGCGGCCTGCTCGGGCGCCATGTACGCCGGCGTGCCGATCGCCACACCGACGGAGGTCAACCCGCTCGAGCCGCCGGAGCTCGAAATCGCCTTCGCGATACCGAAGTCGGCGACGAGCGCGTGATTGCCCGACAGCAGGACGTTGTCGGGCTTGATGTCCCGGTGCACCACCCCGCGCGCGTGCGCGTAGGCGAGGGCGTCGGCGACGTCGTGGAGAATGCGGCCCGCGTCGCGGAGGGGCAGGGCGCCCTCACGCTTCACGCGGGCGCGGAGCGACTCGCCCTCCACGAAAGGCATGGTGAAGTAGAGGAGATCGCCCGCCGTGCCCGCGGCGAGCAGGGGGACGATGTGCGGATGCTGGAGTGACGCGGCGAGCTGGGTCTCGCGGCGGAAGCGGTCGGCGTTGACGCCCGCCGAAAGCTCGGGGGCCAGGACCTTCACCACGACCTTCCGGGCCAACCCCACTTCTTCCGCGAGGTAGACCCGGCTCATGCCTCCGCCCCCCAGCTCACGTTCGAACCGGAAGCGCCCGGCGAGCGCGGCTTCGAGTTGGGGCCGAAGGTCTTGCATGGGGCCTAGAAGATACCCCTAGTGACTCTTGTCGGGATATGCGGGCGGAGGCGGCACCGGCGTCGGATGCGTCTTGATCTCCGCTCGGAGATACGCAATGGCCGCATCGAGCTGCGCGTCCTGTCCCCGGTAGGCAGCTCCGGGGAGGTCGTCGACGACCGAGTCGGGGTCCACTCCATGCCCCTCGATCAGCCACGCTCCCTCCGGCCCATACACGCCATTCTCGGCGGCGGTGGCGATGCCGCGGTCTTCGAGCGTATTGGACGAGGAGAGCCAGATCTCGCCGCCCCAGGTCCGTGCGCCGATCACCTTGCCCAGGCCGAGGCGCCGGAAGCCCTCGCTGAACGCCTCGCCGTCCGACGCGGTCCATTGATCGCAGAGCACCACGACGTGGCCACGGAACGCCCACTGCATGTTCCAGTAGGGCTGACCGATCCGGCTCTGCCAGTACATCCACGCCTTCCGCATCAGCTTCTCGAGAATCCAGCTGTCGATGTTGCCGCCCTGGTTATGGCGGACGTCGATGATCAGTCCCTGGCGGGTGAGCGCCGGATAGAAGTCGCGCTCGAACTGCGCCATGTCGCCCTGACCCATGGCCCGGAGATGCACATAGCCGATCGAGTCGTGACTCGCGGCGTCCACGGCCAGACGGCGCGTGTACTCCCATTCACTGTAGCGCAGTCCAAACGCGGCGCCGCGGGACAGCGGCGTCACCACGACGTCGCGGCTGCCGGTGGCCGACCTCGGCGTCGTGACCCGCAGCAGCACCTGCTTACCGGTCTGGTTTTCGAGCAGCGCATCGAAGTCGGGGACCGACAGGGACGGCGTGCCGTTCACCATCTGAATGACGTCGCCTTCGGCAACGCCCAGCGCCGGCACCGCAAGCGGGGAACGCTGAACGGGGAAGTCCGGGTCCGACGTGTAGATGTGGGTGACCCGCCAGCCCCCGTTCGCCGAATCGCGTTCGTACGCGGCGCCTAGGGAGCCTAGGGTGACCTGATCCTGGCCCTGCCGGAAGTCACCGCCGTACACGAAGGTGTGCAGGGCCGAGAGCTCGCTGACCATCTGGGCGAGAACGTCGGACAGCTCGCCCCGGCTCGTGACCCGCGCCGCGAGCGGCGCGTACTTCCTCCGCATGGCCGGCCAGTCCACGCCGTTCATGTGCTGGT
>DATBBZ010000418.1:0-4038 GCA_036270745.1 Gemmatimonadales bacterium
CTCGACGACGCTCCCGGCTCCCAGGGACACATTGGGCCCGATGACCGAATCCTTGAGCGTCACGCCGTCTTCGATGTACACGGGGTCCCGGATGGTGACGCCCGCCGGAATCTCAGGCTTCCGGGCCCGGCCGGTCTTCAGCACGTGGGCATTGGTCTCGAGCAGCGTATCCACCTTCCCGCAGTCGTACCAGCCCTGCACCTCGGCGGTCAGGATCCTCTTGCCCCGGTCCACCATGTACTGAAACGCATCGGTGAGATAGAACTCGCCCTTGTTGGCGGGACTCGCGAGCACCTGCGCGATCCCGTCGAAGAGCGTTTTCCAATCCCGGATGTAGTAGAGCCCGATGTTCGCGAGCTTCGACACGGGCGTATCGGGCTTCTCGACGATCCTCGTCATGAAACCCTGGGCGTCATGCACGACGACGCCGAAGCGCTGGTAGTCCTCGACTTCCTTGGCCCAGATGATCCCGTCGGCGTCGGTCCGCTTGATCAGGGAAAGGTCGGCGTCGAAGAGCGTATCGACGAAGATGATGAGCACCGGGCCGTCCACGTAGCCCCGGGCCAGGTGGATCGCCCCGGCGGTGCCGTCCAGCGTCTTCTGCTCCACGAACTTGGCCCGCACGTCGTACTTCTCGACGACGTACTTCTCGACCGCCTCCTTCAGGTGACCGGTGATCACGATCAGCTCTTCGACGTCCAGTCCCGCGTTCTTGATCAAATCCATCACGTAGTCCATCACCGGCCGGCCCGCGACTTCCACGAGCGGCTTGGGGACGATCTTGGTGAGGGGCAGCAGACGCGTGCCCTTTCCCGCGAGCGGGACGATGACTTTCATCAAGCGCGCCCGTACCGGTCCTGCAGCCGCACCACGTCGTCGATTTCGGGCGTGGAAACTTCGAGCAGGTCGGTGGCCACGACGGCCTCGAACTGATGGATCAGGGGCGGCTCGATATGAAACGACTCCCCCGGCTTCATCCGCCGCTCCACCAGCGTGTCGCCCGGCTTGGTGCGGAGAATGATCTCGCCCGTGAGCACGTGAATGGTTTCGTCCTTCTGCTTGTGGTACTGCAGGGACAGGACCTGACCCGGGTCGATGTGGAGGACCTTTCCGACGTAGCGGTCGGTCCGGGCCCAGATCAGCTCATGCCCCCAGGGCTTTTCCACGCGGTACGGCACGTCGCTCACAACAGCTCCTCGGATAAGCGCAACGTCAATGAAGAAGGATAGGTCACGCACGCGGTGACGCAGAGCCCGCACCCCACACATCCCTCGGGTTTCAGCACCGGATGCCCACCGGCATCGAGCCCCAACGCCCGCTCACCGACCGGGCAGGCCCGCGCGCAGACCCCGCACGCGCTGCCATGGAAGGTGATGCACCGCTCCGGATCGAGCGACAACCGGCCCAGATGAATACCGGCCCAACCATCGGCCGGAACCTGGAGCGCCGTCGTGGGACACGCCGCGGCGCAGGGCATGTCGGCGCACGCCACGCACGCCCGCCGCGACGGCTCGAGGGCCGGCGTTCCCGCGGCCAACCCCTCGCCGGGCGGGAGCTTGGTGATCGCATGGACGGGACAGACGTCGATGCAGGCGCCGCACCGCGTGCACGCGGCGAGAAACGCCAGTTCCGGCCCCGCACCCGGAGGACGAAAATAGCGCGTCGCGGCGACCCGGCGCTCAGTTCGCGCGGTCACCTCTCGGGCCAGCTTCGCGAACGTCTCGCGGAAGAAGGCCCGCCGTTCAGGCTTGTCCAGGGCTAGAAGCTCGGTGCCAGGGATACGGACCAGCGGAACTTCGTGCTCCCCGGGGTGGGCCGGACATCGGCGGCGTGGTCGAACCGGTTCACCAGGAACGGCACCTCGAACCGCGTGGTCCACGCCAGCTGCCGGATGGCGGACTGGAAGACGAGCCCCACGCCGGCGTCCCACAGTGTCGTCATCGCACTCGTGCCGGACGCGGAGACCACCGCCGCCGAGTCCACCACCCCGCCGTCGAAGAACCCCTCGAAGGTCGCGTTTCTCAAGAATCCGGTCCGGCGGCTCATGAGGCTCCGGGTGAGCTCGATGTTGCTGGTGACCGCCCAGCGGCCTCCCAGGGCCTGGGGAAACCCCCTTAGGTTGCCGTCCCCGGGAGACTGGTAATAGAAGCCCGGCCGCACGAACCAGGCGCCGCGGGAGCGAAGCAAAGGATCGGTGAACGTCTCGTATGGGTCGGCCCCGCCGACGTAGATCCGTCGCTGCAGCGGAGGCCGGTCGGCGCTCAAGAACGCTCCCCCGAAAAGACGGACTCCCAGGAAGGCGCCCCCCACGAGCGGCGCGCGGACACTCCCCGCCCCGGTGAGGCGGGCGTACGAATTCACGTCGTACCGGTTCTCGGCCACGACCCCGGGGCCCGGGAAGCGGTAGACGATGCCGCCCTTCACGCCAAGATCGGTGGTCCAGGTCGTGCGTCCATGGCGCAGGACGTTCGAGTACCAGGGCCCCAGCTCGATCGTCCCCGCATCGTCCCACATCCGGCGGTCGAGATACCCGACGTCCGTGGTGGACATCCATTCGATGTCGAAGCCGGCGTGCGGATTGGACCCGGGGTTCAGGAACGGCTGGAAAGGCCCCTGCTCCAGCGTGCGGTCCCAGCGGATGAGCGCGCCCGCCCGGCCTTCGACGTCCCAGCCCGAGACCGTGGTCGTCTGACGCGCGGTCTGAAGGCCGACCGGGTTGGCCAGCGTGAACTCGAAGCCCCAGGGACTGGTCGCGTCTCCTCGCGTCTCACGCACGAGGTTGCCGGTGCCCCGGTCGAAGAGCCCCGCGTAGTTCTGGTTCGAGTGGAGGCCCACAACGAACCCGCCCAGATCGTTGTACCAGACCGTGGGCCGGAACGCCTGCACCAGCGAGTCCCGGCGCGTCACCGCCCGCGTGGGGTCGTCGATGACGATCTTGGTCGCTTTCCTGCCGTCCAGGAACTTCGGCTCATAGTTGTTGAGGTAATTCCAGTCGTGCGTGCGCAGCCGCGGATCGAGCTTCAGGCGGCCTGGCTTCTTGGCGCTCACGAACTCGACGCGCTCGACCTCGGGCTGACCGGTAGCCCGGGCGTAAATGGTGTCGTCGTCGCCGATCTCGACCGGCAGCCACCCGTCGCCCAGGCGCTGGATGGTGACCTCCGTGCGCCACTTGCCGCTGGGGAGCTGCGTCCGATCTACGTGAGCCAGCTTGTAGTCGAAGACCGGCACGCCGTGCAGCCACTGCCCGAAGAACCAGCTCAAGTCCTGACCGGAGACCTCCTCGCAAACTTCGCGGAAGCGGGCCTCGTTCACGTGCTTGAGCTTCCAGCGATCGAAGTACGTTCTCAGGATCTTGTGCATCGTGGCGTCACCCACGATGTAGCGCAGCTCTTCGTAGAAGAATTGGCCGCGGTTGTAGATCATGAGATTGTAGATATTGAAGTCGCGGTACCGCTCGCTCACCATCGAGACGGGCTGGCTCCAGCGGTCCAGATCGAGCGGCAGGAACAGCCCATCCAGCCCGTCGTAGCTCGGCCTCCCGCCATGCGTTTCGAAATACCAGCCCGTCTGGAAGCTGGTGAAGCCTTCGTCGAGGTACCCCTCGCGCCACTCGTTGTTGGCGAGCTGGCCCATGGTGTACATGTGCCCACCCTCATGGAGAATCAGACCCTGATCGGGGCCGCCATCCATGATCATCATCGGAAACTCGGTGCCGCCCCCTTCGATGCGGTGCACGTTGGTGAGCTGGGGCCATTGGTACTTGCCATAGGTCGAATCGAGCCACTGCAACGCGGTCTCGGTTCGCTTCACAGCGATTCCGTTTCCCCAGGTCGCCTTGTCCTGCGGCTGGTACAGCACGTGGACGGCGACGGCGTTGAACTTCCCCTGCTCGTACACATAGTGGGGATTGAGCGTGAAGGCGAAATGGTGAACGTCCTTGGCCAGGAACCGTACCGTCTTGCGTCCCGCCGCGGCGGCGGCGCAGTCGTGCGGCGCGCCGGGATAGTAGTCGCGCTGATAGTCCACCGCTTCCGCGGT
>DATBBZ010000419.1:0-1651 GCA_036270745.1 Gemmatimonadales bacterium
CGGGCAGATCGACCCCCACCATCGCGCCGCAACTGCGTGACCACGCGCCGGCGGCGCAGATCACGCTGTCGGTCCGGACGCGGCCGCAATCGGTGACGACCTCCGTGATCTGGCCGGCGCCATTCGTTTCGATCGCGACGACGGAGCATCCGACCCGGATGTGCGCACCGTGGGCGCGCGCCGCGAAGGCGTACCCCTGAACGACGCCCTCGGGCGTGGCATGCCCGTCCCCCGGGGAGAACGCGCCGGCGAGCAGATCGTCTCCCTCGAGCAGCGGGCAGAGCGTCCGCATCTCGTCCACGGTGAGCATCCGCGAATCCAGCCCGTACCCGTTCTGCAGGGCCACGCTCCGCTCGAACTCCTCGACATCGGACTGGCGGGTGAGCGCGAACAGGTAGCCGACCCGCTTGAGCTCGATCTCCCACCCCGGGCGGCGGCCGAAGTCCCGAAACGCGGCGAGGCTCCGCTTCGCGATCTCGACGTTCACGGCATCGGAGAACTGGGTGCGGACGCCGCCGGCGGCCTTGGAGGTGGATCCGCTGCCGAGTTGTGCGCGCTCGATCAGCACAGCGTCCACGCCCGCTTCGGCGAGGTGAAACGCGGCACTCGTCCCGACCACGCCGCCGCCGACGATCACCACGGTGGCGGACTCGGGAAGCGGCGGGACAGAGCGGGGCATCTGGGCTTTCCTCACAAGCGGCATCCGGGGCGAGCATCGAATCTCTTTCCCCGGCGTCGCCGTACTCGGAGATAATCACCGATACCGGAGGTAGGGCGCGAACCCCTGGTGACGAGACTGACTGCCGGCTGACTCATCACTTTCCGTGCTCGGGCCCCGGACCGTCCACACTCCGAAAGGACCGGCGATGGCACTTCATCTGGGGAAGAAGGACCCGACGTATGACAGCCGCGACCTCCGCTATGCCGTAATCCGCCAGGGGATCACGCTCCCCAAGATCCCGCCGCCGAGCGCTGGGTACGGCTTGGATTTCCAGAACTGGTTCATGCTTGGCAACGGACCCGATGACACCGTGTTTCAGGGGTTCGAGGGGTGCGGTGACTGTGCCTGGGCAGGTCCCGCTCACGAGACGATGGAAGCCTGCAAGAACTCGGGACGCTCGGTCCCGACGTTCAGCGGCAAGACCGTCGTCGGTCAGTACGCGCAGTACTCGGGGTACGACCCGAAGACGGGAGCGAACGACAATGGCTCCAACGTGCGAGACGTCCTCAGTTGGCGGCAGAAGAAGGGTCTCCTCGACGACGCCGGGACGCCCCACAAAATCGGCGCGTACGTATCGGTCGAGCCCGGCAACCTCGAGCATCTGTGGGAGGCGCTGTGGCTGTTCGAGGCGGTCGGCGTCGGGATCCAGTTCCCGGGCTCGGCGATGGACCAGTTCAACGCCGGCAAGGAGTGGACGGTCGTTCCCGGCGCCAAGCCGGAAGGCGGGCACTACATCCCGATCGTCGGACACCACACCTGGACGTGCGTCACCTGGGGCAAGCGTCAGACGATGACAGCGGAATTCCTGTCGAAGTACTGCGACGAGGCCTGGGCGTGGATCGATCCCGAGCGTTACTCGCAGGTGACCGGGAACACGCAGCAGGGATTCAGCGACGCCTCGCTGCAGCAGTACCTGACCGCTGTGGCAAA
>DATBBZ010000420.1:0-13305 GCA_036270745.1 Gemmatimonadales bacterium
CGCCTTCATCAAGTATCTGAATCTCGAGGTCAGTCTTGTGGTGGTCGGCGCGGTGCTTACCATGGTGGGATACTCGCTGAACGACACCATTATCATCTTCGACCGCGTACGCGAGAATCTCAGAAAGTTCCGGCGCCAGAACCTGTACGACATCGTCAATCTCTCCATCAACGAGACGCTGCCGCGCTCGATTCTGACGCACGGAACGACGCTCGCCACCACCATAGCCCTGGCGATCCTGGGCGGTGAAGTGATCCGGCCCTTCGCGCTCGTGATGGCGTTCGCGATCTTCACGGGCACGTTCTCGTCGATCTACATCGCGGCGCCGATTCTCATGTACATCGAGAAACGGTGGCCTGGGGAAGACGCCCGGGGAGCCCGGATCCTGACGTCGCCAATGGCGACTCCGGCCGGCACGCCCACGGCGCCCGCTGCCCCCGCCGCGCCGGCCGTCCCCGCTCCCAAGCCAAACAAGCCGGCTCCCTCGCCGGCGCGCTGACGTGCCCGGCCGTCTCGTCGACGCCCACTGCCATCTCGGAGATGGGGCGTTCGACGGGGACCGGGAGGCGGTGCGGGCCCGCGCCCGCGCGGCCGGCGTCGGCCATGTGGTCGTGATCGGCGACCGGGTGTCCACCAGTGAGAGCGCGCTGGAATTGGCCCGGTCGGCTCCCGGCCTCTCCGCCACTGCCGGCATCCACCCCCACCAGGCCACCGACTGGTCCAAGAACTCCCGGGCCGAGCTGAGCGCGCTCCTGGGAGCTCCGGAGGTGGTCGCGGTCGGCGAGACGGGACTCGACTACCACTACGACCATGCGCCCCGACCTCTCCAGATCGAGAGTTTCGAGGGGCATCTCGCCCTGGCTGCTGAGGTACACAAGCCCGTGGTGGTGCATGCCCGGGAGGCCGACGCGGATGTCGCGCGGCTGCTGCGATCCTGGGGGTCCCGGGTTTCGGGCATCATTCTCCACTCGTTCAGCAGTGGCCCCGAGCTGTTCGCAGCAGGGATGGAAGTGGGCGCGTACTTTTCCTTCAGCGGGATGATCACGTTCAAGAGCTGGGGGCACCCGGAGTACCTGACGGGGTGTCCCGCGGACCGCCTGCTGGTGGAAACCGATGCGCCGTATTTGGCGCCGGTGCCCCATCGGGGGAGCCGCAACGAGCCGGCGTTCGTGCGGGAAACCGCGCTGGCGCTGGCCCGTGCCCGGGGGGTCACCCTCGAGGCTCTCGTTCCCACGCTCACCGCCAACGCGACGCGGGTCTTCGGGGCCCGCGTTACACCGTCGCCCTGATTCGAGGAGCGCCCTTGTCCACAGTTCCGTCCGACATCGCCATTGCTCAAGCCGCCAAACTGCGCCCCATCGCCGACATCGCCCGCGAGCTGGGGCTCGCGGACGACGAGGTGGAGCTCTACGGGAAGTACAAGGCGAAGATCGCGCTGTCCGCCATCAGCAAGCGGAAGCCCAAGGGCAAGCTGGTTCTGGTCACCGGCATCAATCCCACGCCGGCGGGGGAAGGCAAGTCGACGGTCACCGTGGGTCTGACGCAGGCGCTCCGCAAGATCGGCAAGGACGCCATCCTTTGCATCCGCGAGCCGTCGCTGGGCCCGGTGTTCGGCGTGAAGGGGGGCGCGGCGGGGGGCGGGTACTCGCAGGTGGTGCCGATGGAAGACATCAACCTCCACTTCACCGGCGACTTCCACGCCATCTCGAGCGCGCATAACCTGCTCTCCGCGATGCTCGACTCGCACCTCCATCACGGCAACGCGTCCGGACTCGACACCCGCCGCATCACCTGGCCCCGCACCATCGATATGAACGACCGCGCGCTCCGCTCCGTCATCGTGGGGCTGGGCGGCATCAACGGCGGGCCCACGCGAGAAGAGCGGTTCGTCATCATCCCGGGTTCCGAGGTCATGGCGATCATGGCGCTGGCCACGAGCATCGAGGATCTCGAAGCCCGGCTGGCCCGCATCATCGTCGGCCTCACCCCGAACAAGACCGCCGTCCGCGCCTCCGATTTGAAGGCGCAGGGGGCGATGACGCTCCTCCTCAAGGACGCGCTGAAGCCCAACCTCGTGCAGACGCTCGAAGGGGGACCGGCGCTCGTCCATTGCGGTCCCTTCGGCAACATCGCCCACGGCTGCAATTCGGTGATGGCGACCCAGCTGGGGTTACGGCTCGCCGACCTGGTACTGACCGAAGCCGGCTTCGGCGCGGACCTCGGCGCGGAGAAATTCCTCGACATCAAGTGCCGGATGGCGGGGCTCAAGCCTGACGCGGCAGTGATCGTGGCGACCGTCCGCGCGCTCAAGATGCATGGCGGGGTGAAGAAGGACGCCTTGGGGCCTGAGAACGTGGCGGCGGTCGAGAAGGGGGTCGTCAACCTCCAGCGGCACGTCCAGAACGTGAAGAAGTTCGGATTGCCCTGCGTGGTGGCGCTGAACCGGTTCATCACGGACACGGACGCGGAGATCGCGGCGGTGCAGAAGGCGTGCGCGGCGGAGGGCGTCGAGGTGGTGCGGTGCGAGGTGTGGGAAAAAGGGGGGGCGGGGGGCGAGGCGGTGGCGCGCGCGCTGCTCAAGATCCTCGACACCCAGAAGTCGAGCTATCACCCCCTGTACGACGAGAAGAAGCCCATCAAGGAGAAGATCGAAACCATCGCCCGGGAGATTTACGGCGCCGGCGGTGTGGCGTTTGCCCCGGCCGCCGAGCGGGCGCTGGAGCTCCTGCCGAAGCTGGGGCTGGGGGAGACGCCGGTCTGCATGGCGAAGACGCAGTACAGTTTCTCCGACGATGCGTCCAAGCTTGGGGCGCCGAGCGGGTTTACGTTGCAGGTCAGGGACATTCTCCCGTCGGCGGGGGCGGGGTTCGTCGTGGCGCTCGCCGGCGACATCATGACCATGCCGGGCCTTTCCAAGGAGCCGGCGGCCCAGAAGATCCGGATCCATCCGGACGGGACCATCGAGGGACTCTTCTAGCATGGCACTCAAGGTGGTGGCGACCGATCAGGCGCCCGGGGCGATCGGCCCCTACAGCCAGGCGATCATCGCGAACGGCCTCGTCTTCACGGCGGGGCAGGTCGGCTTCGACCCCAAGAAGATGGAGATCGTGGGGACGACGGTCGCGGAGCAGACTGAGCAGGTGCTGAAGAATCTGGCGGCGGTGCTCAAGGCCGCGGGGTCGGGGCTCGACCGCGTGGTGAAGACGACGGTGTTTCTGGCGGACATGGCGGACTTCCAGGCCATGAACGAGGTCTACGCGAGGCATTTCGGTGATCACAAGCCCGCGCGGTCGACGGTCGCGGCGGCGGGGTTGCCGCGGAACGCGCGGGTCGAGATCGAGGTCATCGCGGCGGCCGGGTGACGATCAGCGCTGAGATCTCCGATCTGATCGAGTTCACGGAGGCGCAGGCCTTCGCGGACATGCTGGCGGCCGCGCCCCGGGAATGGGGCGCGTGGTCGGAGCGTCGGGAAGGTGGCTGGATTCTCCAGGTACCGACGATCGACATTCTGCTGTTCAACCGGGTGATCGGGGCGGGCCTTCCGGCGGCGACGCGGGAGGAGATCGACGATTGTCTCGCGCCCTTCACGTCGACCAAACTGAAGCACTGGGGGGTGCAGGTCTCACCGGCTGCCGAGCCCGACGAGCTGCCGGACTGGCTCAAGGAGCATGGGTTGGTGCGCCGGGACAGCTGGAGCAAGGTGTACCGGCCCGTGGGAGACGTGCCCGAGGTGCGGACCGATCTCAGGATCGAGCACGCGACGACGAAGGACGCGGCGGCGGTGGCGCGAGTCACGCGGACGGCGTTCGGCATGCCCGAGGGCCGGGAGCCCTGGATCGCGTCCCTGGTGGGGAGGCCAAGCTGGCACCACTACCTCGCGGTGGACGACGGGGAGCCGGTGGGCGCCGCGGCACTCTATGTGCATGGACCGGTGGGGTGGCTGGGCGTGGCCGGGACGCTCGAGGCAGCGCGCCGCCGCGGGGCGCAGAGCGCCCTCTTGGCGCGCCGACTGGTGGATGGCGCGCGCCTGGGATGTCAGTGGTTCGTCACGGAAACGAGTCAGGATCTTCCGGGGCTTCCCAATCCTTCGTATCACAACATGATCCGGCTGGGCTTCCAGCTGGCGTATCACCGGCCGAATTACCTGCTGGCCGGCTGAGCCATTGCGCGGGGGCGGATCGGGTCTGGTGGTCCGACTGGTCTTCAAAACCAGCTGGAGTCCGCAAGGACTTTGGTAGGTTCGATTCCTACACGCTCCCGCCACTCCGCCTCCCGTTTCCGGAGAACGCATCCCGTGGCTGACATTTCCACCACTCCCAGTGCCTATACCGACGAACCGGTACGCTATGGCCCACTCACCGTAGTCGACATCGGTCGAGAAGCTGGAGCGGTAACCCAAGCTTGGCGCAATCAGGTGCTGTTGCAAGTAAACCAGCACTGCCTGCGCCTCGGCGTCTTGAGCGGGCAGTATCCCTGGCATGCGCACCCCAAGTCCGACGAGCTGTTTCTGGTTGTGGAGGGCTCGTTGGTGATCGAGCTCGGCGACGGAACGGTCGTCACGCTGGGCCCCCGGCAGGCGGTCACGGTGCCGGCCGGCGTCGTGCACCGGACCAGGGGGCAGGGGCGGACCGTCACGCTGTGCGTTGAAGTGGTCGCCGCTGAGACCGTCTTCGTACCGGATCCTGGCGGGGTCTCGGACGGTGTCCGCTAAGTGCGGGCCGTTGTTCTGGAGAGCGTTCTCACGTGCCCTCGATGTGGGGCATCGACGAACGAGTCGATGCCGGAGAACGCCTGCGTGCATCTCTACGAGTGCGGCAGTTGTCACCAGCTGCTGCGGCCGATTATGGGCGATTGCTGTGTCTTCTGCTCCTACGGCTCCGTGGGCTGTCCGCCCTGTCAATTAGGAGTCGTTTGTGTCTGAGAAGAGCTACGACGGGAGGGCGCGAAACGCGCAACACTGAAGGACCGTACGGCTCACAGATGAACCACGGTGACCGGAGGCCATCATGACCCGGCAGGGAGCACTGAAAGTGGTGTTGGTGCTGGTGGGCGTGCTGTTCGTGGCGGCCATCTACCCAATAGTGCTGGCCATCGCCGGGAAGCTCAGGCCGGGCGAAGAAAACGCGTTGCCCATGGTGTTGAGCCTCTACGTCGCCCTGGGGGTGTTCCTCCTGATCGCCGCGCGCAACCCGTCCGCCCACCGCAGCGTGATCGCATTTGCCGCCTGGTCGAGCTTCGCCCATGCGGCGGTGATGAGTGTCATGGCCATCAAGATGCCGGACGACCGCACCGATCTCTTGATCGCCTCAGGAGCTCTGGTCCTGCTTGGCGCGACCTTGCTCGCCCTTTCCCCGGGACGCCTCAGCGCGCCGAGCCCTGCGGGCACCTAGCCTTCGCCCCCCTCCTGCAGAGCTGACGAGATTCGGTCAAAAATCACAATCGCTATACAGCGCGTCCGCAACGAGTTGCCCCCATCTTGCCGGGACGGCTCCCGAATGCCATTCTGTGCCCCCGCGCCCCTGATCTGAACTCCCCGGGAGAGTGTCTTTTGCGCCAGCGCCTGCTCCTCGCCAGCCTGATTCTGCCCCTGAGTCTCGCGGCTCAGCGGCCTGAGGTCTTCACCCACGCCGACACCATCCGCGGCTCCAATACGCCCGAACGCGCCTGGTGGGACGTGACGTTCTACGATCTCCATGTGGCCGTGAGCCCGTCCGACTCCTCCATCAAGGGGTGGAACGGGATCAGCTACAAGGTCACGGGCCCGTCGAAGCAGATGCAAATCGACCTGCAGGAACCCCTGCAGGTCGACAGCATGCTCCAGGATGGGAAGAAGCTGACCTACACCCGGGACGGGAACGCCTTCCTGGTGACGCTGACGGCCGCGCAGACGGTCGGCGCGGTGAAGACCGTCGCGGTCTACTACCGTGGCAAGGTCCGCGTGGCCCGACGCGCCCCCTGGGATGGCGGCTTCGTCTTCGCCAAGGACTCGCTGGGCCGCGACTGGATCGCGACGGCGTGCGAAGGCCTGGGGGCGAGCGTGTGGTGGCCAAACAAGGACTACCTCGCCGACGAACCCGACAGCCAGCGCATCGCCATCACGGTGCCCGACCCCTTGCAGGACGTCTCGAACGGCCGGCTCCGCAGCACCACCCACAACAAGGACCACACGACCACGTTCGAGTGGTTCGTGACCGAACCGATCAACAACTATGACGTGGCCGTGAACGCCGCGGTCTACGCTCACTTCGAACAGGACTACGCGGGTGAGTCCGGCAAGCTGACGATGAACTTCTGGCCCCTCGCGTATCACCTCGATACCGCGAAGGTCCAGTTCCAGCAGTCAGTCACGATGATGAAGTGCTTCGAGCACTGGTTCGGGCCGTACCCCTGGTACCGCGACGGCTACCAGCTGGTCGAAACCCCGCACCTCGGCATGGAGCATCAGAGCGCCGTGGCCTACGGGAACCACTACAAAGACGGCTACTACTCGGCGGCGACCGGCACCGGTATCGACCTGTCGCGGTCAGGGCAGGGGGAGAACTGGGATTTCATCATCGTGCACGAGTCCGCGCACGAATGGTTCGGCAACAGCATCACGGCGAAGGACCAGGCGGACATGTGGATCCACGAGAGCTTCGCCAACTACTCCGAGAACCTGTTCGTGGAGTGCCTGCGGGGGAAGGAAGCCGGTGCGGATTACGTGATCGGCACCCGCTTCCAGGTGCGGAACGACGCCCCGATCATCGGCCCCTACGGTGTGAACCGGGATGGGTCCGGTGACATGTACTACAAGGGCGGCAATCTGCTCCACACCATCCGCCAGATCGTGAGTGACGACGACAAGTGGCGGGGCATCCTGCGCGGCCTCTCGCACACATTCTACCACCAGACGGTGACGACGCAGGACATCGAGAATTACATCAGCAAAGAGTCCGGGATCAATCTCTCGAAGGTGTTCGACGAGTATCTGCGGACGACCATGATCCCGGTCTTCGAGTACAAGATCGTGGACTCCACGCTCACGTACCGGTGGGCCAATGCGGTCCCGCGGTTCGACCTGCCCATCCGCGTCACGCTCTCGGACGGCAGTTATACCCTCCTGCATCCGACCGCGCAGCTGCAGATGGCTGCCGTGCATCTGTCGTCGCCGGAGGGGTTCCATGTGGACCCGAACGTGTACGTGTACACGTCGCGCGTGGTGGACTTCACGGCCTCGAAGTCCGCGACCGGAGCCTCGCGATGACGCGAGGAGCGCTGGGCGTGAAGTCGCGCTGGGCCCGGCTGCGCGACGACGTCAGCGTCAGGATCCGGCGCGGGATGTGGTACCGGGTCCTCGATGAAGGCGAGCTCGAGGTGGTGATCGAAGTCGGTGGGAAGCCGAAGAGCATCCTCAAGGCGATGATCGAGATCGTGAACCGTCCCCACCCCAAGTGGACGGTGGTCCGCGCGCCCAAGACCGGCGGCCGCGCGTCGCTCGGCGACCCGTACGGCGTCTGCCCCTCGTGCGGCGAGCGCGCCAAGCTTGGCAAGGCGAAGCGGCTCAAGTGTCCCGCGTGCAAATGGGAGTTCGAGGTCGCGTGGGACGAGGGGTATCTCACCTAGCGCATCTCGTCATCAACCCGGCCGCCGGCCGGGGCGCCGCCCGTCGGCTCAAGGACCGGGTGGCGCGCGCATTCCAGGGCGAAGGCTGGTCGGTGGAAGCGGTCGAGACCGCGGGTTCCGGACATGGGGCCACGCTCGCGGCCGAGCTGTCGCGCGCCGGGGCGGAGCGGGTGATCGCGGTCGGCGGGGATGGGATCGTCCACGAAGTGGCGAACGGACTCCTCGACGCCGGGAGTGGGGCCGCCCTCGGCGTGGTGCCCGCGGGTTCGGGGAACGACTTCGCGAAGCTGCTGGGGGTGTATCGCCACTCACCCGAGCAAGCGGTCCGCCGCCTGGTGACCGCCACGGTGCGCCGCTTCGACGCGGGGCGCGTCTCCGGCGAGTACTTCGTCAACACCCTTGGGTTCGGGTTCGGCCCCGAAGTGGTACGGATCCGGGACGGGATGCCGGGGTTGAAGGGGTTCCTGTCCTACCTGGTGCCGGTCCTCAAGGCCTTTGCGGGGTTCGTCCCCCCGGTCCTGGAGATCCGGGCCGGGGAGTTGATCGAGCGGGGTCCCGTGATGATGGTAGAGGTATGTAATGGGACCACGGCGGGGGGCAGTTACCGGTTCGCGCCAGACGCCGACCCAGCGGATGGGGCGCTGGACCTCTGTGTCATTCAGCGCGTGGGCCTCGCCCGGTTCCTCATGGCGCTGCCGAAGGTAATGAAAGGAACGCATGGGAAGATGCGAGAAGTGCGGCTGACCAGAGCTCGCGAAATCACGATTCGTTCAGAGCAGCCATTGGTGATGCACCTGGACGGGGAGCTGCGCCTCCCGGGCACGCGCGAGTGCACCATCACGGTAGAACCCGCGCGTCTCTCCGTATTGGTGGCCTCGTGAACCGGCTGTTGTTCCTTAGCCTCTTGGCGACCTGGCCCCTTAGCCTCTATGGCCAGGATTCGACCCGGGCCATCCCGACCTCTCCTGACACCCTGCACGAAGTGCGCGCGGTCAACGCACTCTGGCGCTCGCTCTTGATTCCGGGATGGGGGCAGGCGGTGACTCACCGGAATGGCACCGGCGCCGCCTTCGCGGCCTGGGAAGGCATCACGATCATGATGACCCTCAAGGCCCAGCAGGAAGCGAACTACTTCTCCCGGACCGGCTCTCCCAGCCTCCACAGCAAGCGGCAGGAAGTGCAGGACTGGACCGTGCTCTGGATCTTCAACCACCTCTTTGCCGGCGCTGAGGCATTCGTGTCGGCGCATCTCCAGGATTTTCCCCAAGACCTGCACTTTCAGGCCTTTCCGCGGGGAGTCGGCGTCTCCGTTCCCATCGGCCGCTGGTGAACGACGCCCCCCTCGGCGTATTCGACTCTGGGCTCGGGGGACTCACGGTGGCGCGCGCCCTCTTCGAGCGCCTGCCACGGGAGTCGGTCATCTATTTCGGAGACACGGCGCGCGTCCCGTACGGTCCCAAATCCGCGGAGACCGTGCGTCGGTATTCGAGCGAAATCCTCAAGTTCTTGCTCGAACGCGGCGTGAAGATGGTGGTCGTCGCCTGCAACACGAGCACCGCGCACGCGCTGGAGCATCTGCGAAAGATCGCACCCGTTCCCGTCATCGGCGTGATCGAGCCCGGCGCCCGCGCCGCGGTCGCCGCCTCCAACGGCGGCACCGTCGGCGTCATTGGTACCGTCGGGACGATCACGTCCGGTGCCTATCAGCGCGCCATCGCGGCACTCGATCCGAACGTCCGCGTCGAGGGCGTCCCCTGTCCGCTCTTCGTGCCGCTCGTCGAAGAGGGATGGCTCGATCACCCGGCTACCGAGCTCATCGCCCGCGAATACCTCACGCCCCTCACCTGTGCCCCCATCGACGCGGTGGTCCTGGGCTGCACGCACTACCCGTTGCTCAAGCCGGTGCTCGGCCGGGTGCTCGGACCGGGCGTGACGTTGATCGATAGTAGCGGGGAAACCGCGAAGGCCGTCCAGGAGGCACTCGAGAGCAAGACCCTGCAGGCGGGAGCGGGGAGTAATCCGACGCACCACTTCGTCGTTTCGGACGATGCGCCGCGATTCAGAAAGGTGGGGGCGACGTTTCTGGGGGATCGTCTGCGGGATACGGAAGTGGAGGTGGTCTCGCTGGGTTAGACGGTTAGACGGTTAGTCAGTGAATTGCTTGAGCTCTACATTCCTCTCGGTTACCACTGCATACCGGCCACAATCCAGAAACGCTCCCGGATTCAGGTAGGCGCGACCATCGGGCCGAGTGACGAGCTTCGGCCGGTGAGTGTGCGCGAGAACGACGAGTGAGAGGTCGGGGCGTCGCTCCAGCAACACGTTGGCCCAGGCTTCCTGTGCGAGCGCGGCGCGGTCCAGCACCGCCCGGTCCTTCGTATTATCCGCCAGCGCGCCCGACAGTTTGTCCGCGATCCAGAACCCGAAGTCAGGATGGAGCGTGCGGAAAACCGAAATGGTCCACTGGTGTTTCAGGATGCGGTGGGTGAGCGCGCCACTCCAGTGCTGCTCGGTCAGACCGTCGCCATGCGCCACGAACGTGGGCCGTCCCGCGAGCCGCATTTCGGCCGGATCAGGATGAAACTCGATTCCCAGATCGTCGGTGAGAAACGGACCACCCCACCGGTCATGATTGCCGCCCATCAACGTGATGCGCACGCCCTTCGCGCGCAGCTCGCGGAGGGCGGCGATGTGCCCGAAGTGTTTGCGGGGGATTACGGCGCCATATTCGAACCAGAAATCGAATAGATCACCGTTGATCAGGAGGTGATCGGTGGGCTGCGGGACTGCCTGCAGAAACCGGTGGAAAGCCGCGGCCGTGGCTGGTGGGACCTGGCCGAGGTGCGCGTCGGCCACCACGATGACACGATCCGTTGGGGGGGTGGTCGGCACGGCCCCAAGCTAGGAAGTGGGTCCCGAGCTCGCAAGCTCCTGTCCCATTTGACTTTTGCTCGTGTCACATCCATATCTCCGCCAGCATGAAGGTGACCCGCGACCACCCCAAGTACGGGACCGGACGGCCAGGACGGCCAGGCCCGACCAACCCTCCCGGCAGGATTTCCGGGGGGGAACGCCCCTCGGAGCCCCCAGCCGAGCCGGTCCGGAACCCCGGGGTCCCCCTCGATCTCGAGCTCATCAGTTCGATCCGTGTGAACCGGAGCGCCGTGGAGCGGCGGGCGGCCACCCTCCCGAGGCGGCGCACCGTCAAGAGGGAATGGCAGGCCGCCTGGCTCCTCCGGGCCATCACCTGCATCGATCTAACCACCCTGTCTGGCGACGATACCGCGGGGAACGTGGCGCGGCTGGCGGCCAAGGCCCGGGAGCCCATCCGTCGCGACCTTCTCGACTCCCTGGGAGCCGCCGACCTACCGATCCAGGTGGGAGCCGTGTGTGTGTACCACGCCCTCGTGCCCGTGGCGGTGCGCGCGCTGGCGGGATCGGGCATCCCGGTGGCCGCGGTCTCCACGGGGTTCCCGGCCGGATTGTCGCCGCTCGAACAACGGGTCCAGGAGGTCAAGGCGTCGGTGGACGCGGGGGCGAAGGAAATCGACGTCGTGATCACCCGGGGGCACGTGCTGACCGGGGAGTGGCAACGGCTCTACGACGAGGTCTGGCGCTTCCGGGAGGCCTGCGGGGGCGCGCACCTGAAGGTCATCCTGGGAACCGGCGAGTTGGCGACGCTGACCAACGTCGCGCGCGCCTCGCGAGTGGTGATGGCGGCCGGCGCGGACTTCATCAAGACGTCCACCGGCAAGGAACCGGTCAACGCCACGCTGCCCGTGGGCCTCGTGATGGTCCGCCAGATCCGCGAGTACCTGGAGGATACCGGCCACGCGGTCGGGTTCAAGCCCGCCGGCGGGATTCGCGCCGCGAAGGGCGCGCTCGAGTGGCTGATGCTGATGAAGGAAGAGCTCGGCGAGCGCTGGATGCGCTCCGACCGTTTTCGCCTGGGCGCCAGCGTGCTCCTGACCGACATCGAGCGGCAGCTCGAGCATTTCGTGACCGGCCGGTACTCCGCCGCGCACCGTCATCCCATGGTGTGATGTGACCTCCGTCGCCAAGATTTTCGAAACCATGGAGTGGGGACCCGCGCCGGAGGCGCGCGGGCCTGCGCTCGAATGGATCAAGGCCCACGGTGACCGCTTCGGGCTGTTCATCGGTGGGAAGTGGGTCACGGCGGCGGCCGGAGATGGGTTCGACACCATCAACCCCGCGACGCGGGACGTTTTGGCGCGGGTGTCCCAGGCTGGAGATGAGGACGTCGCGCTCGCGGTGAAGGCGGCGGCGGGTGCACTCCCCGCGTGGGGCGCGCTCCCCGGCCACGCGCGCGCCCGCCACCTCTACGCACTGGCGCGGACCGTCCAAAAACACGCCCGCCTGCTCGCGGTGCTGGAGAGTCTGGACAACGGCAAGTCGATACGGGAGACGCGCGATCTCGACATCCCTCTCGTCGCCCGTCATTTCTACCACCATGCGGGGTGGGCGCAGCTCCGGGACACGGAATTCCCCGGGTACGGCCCCGTGGGGGTGGTGGGGCAGATCATTCCCTGGAATTTCCCGCTGCTGATGGTCGCCTGGAAAGTCGCACCCGCCCTCGCGGCGGGAAATACCGTGGTGCTGAAGCCGGCGGAGTTCACGCCGCTCACGGCGCTCTGTTTCGCCGAGCTGGCGCATGAGGCGGGACTGCCTCCCGGCGTGCTCAACGTCATCACCGGCGACGGCCGCACCGGCAAGCTGCTGGTCGATCACCCCGGAGTGGACAAGATCGCCTTCACCGGCTCGACGGAAGTGGGCCGTCAGATCCGGAAGGCCACCGCCGGCTCGGGGAAGAGGCTGACGCTCGAGCTCGGCGGCAAGAGTCCCTTCATCGTGTTCGAAGACGCCGACCTCGACAGTGTGGTGGAGGGAGTTGTCGACGCGATCTGGTTCAATCAGGGCCAGGTGTGCTGCGCCGGCTCCCGGCTCCTCGTCCAGGAAGGAATCGCCGGGAAGCTCATCCCGAAGCTGCGGGCGCGGATGGAAAGGCTCCGGGTGGGTGAGCCGCTCGATAAGGCGATCGACATGGGTGCGATCGTGGCGCCGGTCCAGCTCGAGCGCATCCGGTCCCTCGTGGACCAGGGCGTTGCCGAAGGGGCGACCATGTGGCAGCCCACATGGGCCTGTCCCACGGAGGGCTACTTCTATCCGCCCACGCTGTTCACGGACGTCGCGCCGGCCGCGAGCATCGCGCAGGTCGAGATCTTCGGACCCGTGCTGGTCTCGATGACCTTCCGCACGCCCGCCGAGGCGGTGGAGATCGCGAACAACACGCCCTACGGACTGGCGGCCAGCGTCTGGACCGAGAACATCAATCTCGCGCTCGACATCGCGCCCAAGATCAAAGCCGGCGTGGTCTGGATCAACTCGACGAATCTCTTCGACGCGGCCGCCGGGTTCGGCGGGTATCGCGAGTCGGGGTTCGGCCGGGAGGGCGGCAAAGAGGGGATGTGGGAGTACCTCAAATACCGGGAAGCGGGAAGGGGGAAGCGGGAAGGGGCGGTGACGGCGGCGGCCCCGCTTCCCTCTTCCCACTTCCCGCCTCCCCAGGATTCTCTCCCGCCCATCGATCGTACTCCCAAGCTCTTCATCGGTGGCAAGCAGGTCCGCCCTGACCAGGGGTACAGCAGGAAGGTGGCGGGGCCCGGAGGGGAAACGATCGGGGAA
>DATBBZ010000421.1:0-4124 GCA_036270745.1 Gemmatimonadales bacterium
GAGCCGGTGCTCTCCGCCCCCATGCTCGATCTCGCCCGGTGGATCTCCCGCCACTACGGCGCCCCCCTCGGCCTCACCGTGCGAGCCATGCTGCCGGGAGCGCTGTGGACCGCCGGCCGCCCCGCCGGACCCCCGGAGGCCACCGTGGCCGTCCTGCGCCTGGAGCGCCGGCTTCCGAGCCTCCTCGAGCGGGAGCAGGCCTTCGCCCGCGCCCCCAAGCGACGCGCGGCCTACGAGGCCGTTGAGGGTCTCGGCGGCTCGGCGCCGGTGAAGCACCTGGTGGAGCAGATGGGGATGTCGCGTGCCGCCATCGACGGGCTGGTGAAGGGAGGGTGGGCCCAGGTGCACCGCGTGACCGAAACGCGGGACCCCTTCGCGGGGTTGACGGTCGCGCCGCCGCCGCAGCTGACGGCGGACCAGCGCCGCGTGGTCGATGCGCTCGTGGGCGGTGATGCCGCCACCCCATCCCTCATCCATGGCGTGACCGGGTCCGGAAAGACCCTGGTGTACCTCGACGTGCTGCGCCACGTCGTGGCCCAAGGAGGAGGCGCCATCGTCCTCGTTCCTGAGATTGCGCTGACGCCACAGACCGTCGCGCGGGTGCGCGGTGTCTTCGGGGATCAAGTGGCGGTGCTGCATTCCGGGCTCTCCGAAGGAGAGCGGGCCGACGCGTGGCGCGCGCTCCACCGGGGTGAACGGCGCGTCGCGGTGGGTCCGCGATCAGCCGTGTTTGCGCCGGTACAGCGGCTGGGCGCCATCGTGATCGACGAAGAGCATGAGGGGAGCTACAAGCAGGGGTCGGCGCCGCGCTATCACGCACGCGACGTCGCCGCCGTGCGCGCCCGCCTCGAGGGTGCCCAGCTGATCCTCGGCAGCGCGACGCCGTCACTCGAAACCCTGCACCTGGTGGAGACCGGACGGATCGTGGCGCACTCCCTCCCGCAACGTATCGGCGACCGGCCCCTGCCGCCCGTCGAGGTCGTCGACCTGCGCAGCGCGCCGCGCGTCCGTGACACGGGCGGTGTTCCCTGGAGCGAAGTGCTGGATGAGAGCGTGCGACGGGCCCTGGCGCGGAAGGAGCAGGTCATCCTGCTGCTCAATCGCCGTGGGTTCGCGACCTACCTCCAGTGCCCGCACTGCGGCTACGTGCCCGAGTGTCCCAACTGCTCGATCGCGCTGACGGTCCACAAGACCCCGGCGGGCTTGCGTTGCCACTACTGCGACCACGTGGAGTCCATCCCGTCGGCATGTGCCCGCTGCGGCGCCGAGGCGGTCCGGACCAAGGGGCTGGGCACGCAGCAGCTCGAGCGGTTCCTGGCGGTCCGGTTTCCCGCGGCGCGCATCGCGCGGATGGACCTGGACACCACC
This sequence comes from Gemmatimonadales bacterium, assembly GCA_036270745.1. Taxonomy (GTDB): domain Bacteria; phylum Gemmatimonadota; class Gemmatimonadetes; order Gemmatimonadales; family GWC2-71-9; genus 40CM-2-70-7. Next base: position 1,369 of record DATBBZ010000421.1, read on the forward strand.
AGCTCCAAGTGGGCCCATCACCGGATCCTCGAGCGCGTGGCCCGGAGGGAAGTGGACATCCTGGTCGGCACGCAGATGATCGCCAAGGGGCTCGACTTCCCGGACGTGACGGTGGTGGGCGTGGTGGATGCGGACACGGCCTTGCACCTCCCCGACTTCCGCGCCGCGGAGCGGACCTTTCAGCTCATCGCGCAGGTGGCGGGCCGGGCGGGAAGGGGACCCGCCGGCGGCCGGGTCCTGGTGCAGACCCGCGCTCCCGAGCACCACGCCATCCGGGCGGCCGCCATCCATTCGGTGGAGGCCTTCGCGCGGGTCGAGCTGCCCCTCCGTGCGGCGCCCAACCCGGTCTATCCGCCCCACTGTGGCTTGGCCCGGTTCGTGGTGGGGGCGGGCACCGAGACCAGGGCGCAGGAGTCGGCGGAACAGCTGGCCGGCTGGCTGCACCGGGTGAATGGAGAGCATCTGGAGGGCGCGCTGCGTGTGCTGGGCCCGGCGCCCTGTCCCATCCCCCGCCTGCAGGGGCGCTGGCGCTGGCACGTCCTCGTGAAGAGTGACGCCGCCGCGCCGCTGGGCAGGCTGGTTCGGGCCTGGCGTGGGCGGACCGGCGTCACCGTGGACCGGGACCCGCTTTCATTGCTGTAGCTGCAATGGTTCCTGCCCCAGCCGTTCCCACCCTGAAGGGTGGGCCCGATGAAACACTGCGCTTGAAGCGCTGTGCAGTGTCGGGCCCAGGCTTTCAGCCTGGGATCGACGGCGCGGGCGGTACGTCGGGTGCTGGGATCGACGGTGCGGGCGTTGCGTTGAGTGTTTCTCGCCGGGTATTTTGACCCTCCTGTGACCCGCCCACGATTCCAGTACCGACCGCCCAACTTCGACGCGCCGCCCCTGTCCGGGGCGCCTGAGGCGCGTTTTCAGCCCGCACCGGCCGACGGGGTTCTTCCCGACGGCTTTTTTTCGACGTCGAACCTGCCCACCTACGTGAGAACGGGAGGCGCCTGGCGCCGTCCCCGACTGCCACGCATGGACTGCGTGATCGTCCAGCATCCGACCGGCGACCTGGTGACCACCGAGCCCCGCAAGATCAAGCGCGGGACGCTCGTGGCGGTGGGGTCGGCGGAGGACGGCAGCGAGGGGGTCTTCGTGCACACCGAAGGCTTCCTCGGCGGCCGGCACAGCGCGAACGAATTCCGCTTCATGCAGACCGAGGTCTCCCGCGAGCGGCCGGTGGACTATTCCGTCCTGGCCCAGCTCCTCGGGGAAGAGAAGGCGCGGGGTGGCAACATCGTGTGGGTGATCGGTCCCGCCCTGGTCCATGCCCGCGCGCGGGAAGACATGATCTGGTTCATCGAGAACGGCTACGCCGGCGCGCTTCTGGGCGGGAACGCCGTCGCGGTACACGATCTCGAAGCGGCGATTTTCGGTACCACGCTGGGGATGTCGTCGAGCGGTGAAGGAGTGGCAGGCGGGCATGCCCTCCACATGCGCGCGATCAACGCGATTCGTTCGGCTGGGTCGATCGAAGCCGCAGTCCGCTCGGGCCAGGTGAAGGGCGGCATCATGCATGCGCTCGTCACGCACAGGGTCCCGTTCGTGCTGGCCGGGTCGATCCGGGACGACGGCCCGCTCCCGGAGGTGCTGAGCGATACGCTGGCCGCGCAGGACGCGATGCGGGATGTCACCAGCAAGGCCACCTTCGCGATCTTTGTCGCCACCGCTCTCCACGCCATCGCCGTGGGCAACATGCTCCCGGCGTTCGTGGATGCGGCGACGCCCGACGGCGTCAGGCCTCTGACCACCATTTGCGTCGATCAGACCGAGTTCGTCGTGAACAAGCTGCGCGACCGGGGCACGCATCAAGCGTACGGAGTCGTGACAAACGCCCAGGATTTCATGCACGTCCTGCGTTTCTATGTGGAGCGATGGGAACAGGCGCGGACGCCGGCTCCTCTGGCGCGCTGACCCCCACCCCGGGGCAGGGTCCGGGCTGGGCCAAGGCGGCCGCCGCCGTGGCGGCACAGGTACCGCCCGCCGAGATCGAGGCCATTTACGTCTTCCGGCCCATCAAGCGGGAAGGGCGGGAGTGGGGGACGGCGGTGATCACGCGCCGGCATCCGGAAGGACGCTTGCAGGTGTTCACGGTGAAATACATGCTCATCATCCGCGGCAAGGAGCGGGGACAATCCAAGGTGGTGGTGGAGGAGGTCGGACTCTCTCCTGAAGAGGTCCTCAACCAGGTCATGCAGACCACCGCGGAGCGTTCGGGCGAAGTGGAACCGCCGGTGGCGCTCGGTCCGAAAGCGTGGTATGAAGGTTGACCCGGTGCGGCTGAGCGACGCCTTCCGCCGGTATCTGAGCGACCACACGCTCCCGGCGACGAATCAGCGGCTGGCGGTGGCGCGGGCCGTCTTCGAGGCGAGCGAGCACCTGTCGGTGGATGAAGTGTCGCGGGCGGTGGCCGCCGGCGGGACCCAGGTCGGCACGGCGACGGTGTACCGCACGCTCGATCTGCTGGTGCAGAGCGGGCTCGCCCGGCAGCACGATTTCGGGGAAGGCTTCAAGCGGTACGAGCCCGCGGCGCCCGGCGAGCGTCACGAGCATTGCGTCTGTACCTCCTGCGGCGCGGTGATGGAGTTCGCGAACGACCGCCTGGAGCGGATGATCGGATTGCTGGCGGAGGAGGTGGCGTTCCGGCCCCACCATCACCGTCTGGAAGTGTATGGTCTCTGCCGGTCGTGTCAGCAGTCGAACCCATTCGC
>DATBBZ010000422.1:0-2751 GCA_036270745.1 Gemmatimonadales bacterium
CGAGGGGAATCTTCGCCCACCGGTCGACGATCTGCCGGGCCGTCGTAGAATCGAGCATGGTCGGCATCACGTAGTCCTGCGGCCAGTAGTCCTGATACCCGGACGTATGAGACAAGAGCTGGCGGATGGTCACGTCACTGGCCCGGGTCAGATCGGGTAGGTACTTGGAGACCGGATCGTCGAGGGACAGCTTGCCGTCCTGCACCAGGAGCAATACCGCCCCGGCGCAGAACTGCTTCGAGATCGATCCGATGCTGTACCGCATGCTGGTGGTCGCCGCGACGTGCCCTTCGATCTTCGCGTCGCCGTACGCCTGCGCGTACACCACCTTCCCATCCCGCACCACCGCGAGACTGGCACTCGGTACGCCGGTCTGTTTGAGCACGTCTTTGGCGATCGAATCGACCGCCGCCGCGAGCGGGTCTTGAGCGGAGAGGCCAGACACTCCCAGGAACACCAGGGCACAACCCGCGATCAACCGGCGCATACCGACTCCTCGAATGGTGAGATTGACGGCCCGACGGCCCGACGGCCCAGCCGGTGGCCAATCTGAGGCCCGGGAGCGATTCTTCAAGTCATGAACAAACACCTCGTCGGTCCGATCGCCTTCATGGCTGTCCTGCTTGCACTCCCGCCCGCCGCCTCGGCGCAGCACCTCGCCTCCGCCAGCCCCGGGAAGCCCGATACGTCCGTGTTCCGGCCGATCGATTGGCCCACGAACGCCTACCGTACGGCGTCCGGCATGCCGGGGCCCCAGTACTGGCAACAGAAGGCCGACTACGCTATCCACGCCTCCCTCGACCCAGCGACGCACACCATCGCGGGATCGGAGACGATCAAGTACACGAACAACTCGCCCGATACGCTGCGCTTCATCTGGATGCAGCTCGACATGAACCTGGGCTCGCGCCAGAGCCGCAATTCCCCCCTCGACTTCTTCTTCTTCCCCGAAGACTCGAGCTTCCATCTCGGCGCGACGATCGAGCACGTCCAGTCGGTACACGCGGGAGCCAAGGGCGCGAACGCGACGAGCGCCGCGCTGCCCTGGTGGGTCAACAGCACCATGATGCGCGTCGATCTGGACCGGCCCTTGCCCCCGAAGGCCGTGCAGACGCTCGACATCGCCTGGCACTATCAGGTGCCGACGCAGGGCGGGAGAACCGGGCGGCAGGGGTTCCCGGAGGGCTGGCTCTACCAGATCGCTCAGTGGTATCCGCGCCTCGCCGTCTACGACGACGTCCGCGGCTGGAATACCGACCAGTACTTCGGAAACAGCGAGTTCTACCTCGAGTACGGTGACTTCGACGTCACGCTGACCGCCCCGGCCGGTTACACGCTCGCGGGCACCGGCACCCTCACCAACGGCCCGCAAATCTTCCCGCCCCTCATCCAGCGCCGTCTCGCGGCGGCCGCGCACTCAGACACCATCGTCCACATCATCACCGCCGCCGAGCTGGGGAGCGCGAGTCTGCTCCCGCCGGGCGCCGGGAAGACGCGCAGCTGGCACTACACCGCCACCAACGTCCGCGACTTCGCCTGGGCCGCTGCACCGAACTTCGTATGGGACGTGACCAGCTGGGATGGCATCACGATGCAGGCGCTCTACCCACCCAACGTAGCGGACGTCTGGAATACCGCCGCGGACATGAACCGGCACGCCATCAAGATTCACTCCCGCTGGATGCACTATCCCTGGCCGACCGCGATCAGCATCGCGGGGCCGGTGGGGGGGATGGAGTACCCGATGATCACGTTCGACAACGCGGAAAATACCAAGGAGCTGTACTACACGCTGGCGCACGAACAGGGGCACGAGTGGTTCCCGATGATGGTCGGCTCGGACGAGCGCCTCTTCGCGTGGATGGATGAAGGATTCAATACGTTCGTCGACTGGTACACCTTCCGGGACCGCTATCCGACCGACACCACCCGGATCCAGTCCCTCGAATTCGGCTCGATGCGGGCCTACCAGCAGTTCCTGGCGCAGTACGCCGGCCTGGAGACCCCCATCATGGAGACGCAGGACCGTTCGCCGAACGGCCTGATGTCCGGGTGGAATGCCTACGGGAAGCCGGCGGTCGCCCTCCATTTCCTGCGAGAGCAGGTTGTCGATTCGACCCACTTCGATGCGGCGTTCCGGGAGTACGTCAGGCGTTGGGCGTTTCACCATCCCCAACCCGCAGACTTCTTCCGGACCATGGACAATGCGCTGGGAGAGGACTTGAGCTGGTTCTGGCGGAGCTGGTTCTACCGCACCGACCACCTGGACCAGGCGGTGGACTCCGTGGTCCAGCTGGACACCGCGGGCCGCACCGTCTCGCGGGTCTTCCTGTCGAGCCGGCGCGAGATGGTCGCTCCGGTACGAGCGCGGGTCACCCGAGCCGACGGCTCCGTTTCGATGGTCAAGCTGCCGGTGGAGACGTGGTGGACGGGTCCCAAGGCCATCTGGGTGCTTCTCGACACGCCGGCGACGAAGCCCGTGAAGATCGAGCTCGACCCGATGGGGGTGTACCCGGACGTCGATCGGTCCAACAACATCTGGAGCGCGACGAAATAGGTGAAGTTGGAACTCGGAACGCGGAATGCGGAACCGCAGTGGAAGGTCGGCACACTTCCGCGTTCCGACTTCCGCGTTCCGCGTTTCTAGGGCTTCACCACCTCCGGCAGCACTTCCCCGTCCAGCCTCTCCGTCGGCTTGACGCCCAGCAGTGCGGCGAGCGTCGGCCCGATGTCCACGGTGCGCGCGGGCCG
>DATBBZ010000423.1:0-2191 GCA_036270745.1 Gemmatimonadales bacterium
GTCCGCCGGATACGTCACACCGATCCACCGCTCGCCACCCGGCAGGACCTTCACGCGGAGGCTCTTCCGGCGGATCAGGTCCTGAACGGCCGTGGGGAGCAGGAATTCCTCGTTGTCCCCCGCGTGCGCCATTTGGAATTCGGCAAAGCGCGCATCGAGGAAGTCGAACACCGCCGCGGGAAAGGCCCAGGCGTTCATCGACACTACGGTGCCGGGGGAGAACGCGGCGGGATCGCGAATGCCCCGTACCTCGGTGATGGAATCGAGATATCCCGAGCCGTCGGCGTGCAGCACGGCCCGCGTCACGCCTCCCGCTTCCGAGAGCGTCGCGGCCAGCGGGTAACCCACCAGCCCCGCGGTCGGCGGATTCGTGGCTGGTTCGCCGAGAAACTTGCGGAGTGACATGATGGCGGACCGGCCGTAGAAGTCATCCGCGTTGATCACCGCGAATGGGCCCTGGACCGCGGGCCGGCAGACCAGCACCGCCTGACCGGTGCCCCACGGTTTGGTGCGGGGGGCGTCGATCTCCTGATAGACGACGGAAATCGGCAGCGTCCCGGTCCAGGACGGAATGACGCGCTCGCGAAATACGGACTCGAGCTCCCGCCGGATCACCAGCACGGCCGACTTGAACCCCGCCCGCCGGGCGTCGTGGAGTGAGTAGTCCATCAACGTGCCGCCCCCCGGGCCGACCGGCTCCAGCTGCTTGGGCACGCCACCGTAGCGGCTCGCCATGCCCGCGGCGAGCACCACGAGAGTGGGTCCGTTCACGGAGGACTCTGATAGAGCGCGACTTCGGACAAGCTCGGACGGCCGAGGGACGTTTGCATGCTCACCCGTACGCGGCCCGCCGTGACCGGGTTGACTCGGATGATCCGCTTGGCGCCGATGGTGGCACCGTCCGCGAGGCGTTTCCAGCCACTCCCGTCGTCCGTCTCGATCGTGAAGGTCTCCACCATCTGCCCCCGCTCGATCTCCTCGCGCATCACCACCGTGTCGAAGGCGCTCGCCTTGGCGAGCGTGAGCACGACGTCGCCAGGCTCGTGGCGGACGAATGCGCTGCCTGCGAGGTTGTGGGAGAACCACGCGCTGCGGGTATCGCCAAAGGTCTTGAGGTTCAGGACGTCGGGGTCACTCAGGAGCCCCGCGCGGTTGGGCGGCACGTTGAGCAGGAGCCCGGCGTTCCGGCCCACCGACGAGGCGTAGAGGTCGATCAGCGCGGACGGGGATTTCACCTTCGCGTCTTCGGCTTCGTGCCAGAACCAGCCGGGTCGGATCGAGACGTCCGCCTCGCCGGGGCGCCAGACGGAGCCGTGGGGGTCGCCATGCTGCAGCTCCTGCGTCACGGCCTCGCCCCCGACGCCAGGGTAGGGGACCACGACAGGATCGACGGCGCACCAGTTGGGGTCACCGGCGGAGCCATCCTCGTTGCCGACCCAGCGAAGGTCGGGCCCCGCGTCCGAGAAGATCAACGCCCGCGGCTGATGCTGACGGACCAGTTTGTGATACCGGTCCCAGTCGTAGACCTGCTTCTTTCCGTTCGGCCCCTCGCCATTGGCGCCGTCGAACCAGATCTCGACCAGCGGGCCGTACCGGGTGAGCAATTCGGTGAGCTGGGCGCAGTAGAAATCGTTGTAGCGGGCTGAATCCCCGTACGACGGCTCGTGCCGGTCCCAGGGTGAGAGGTAGAGCCCGGGCTCGAGGCCCTCAGCCCGCGCGGCATCCACGAACTCGCGGACGACGTCGCCCGAGCCTCCGCGCCAATCGCTCGACTTCACCGAGTGGGTCGTCACGGCACTGGGCCACAGGCAGAACCCGTCGTGATGCTTGGCGGTGAGAATCATCCGGCGGAATCCGCCGGCGCGAGCCGCGCGCGCCCACTGGCGGGCGTCGAGCGCGGTGGGATTGAACAGACTCTCGGGCTCATTCCCGAGGCCCCACTCGCGGTCGGTGAACGTGTTGACGCCGAAATGAAGAAACAAGCCCAGTTCACTCCGCTGCCAGGCGAGTTGGGGCGGGGTAGGGAGGGCAAGGCGTGGGGAGTGGGACGCGACGGGAAGATACCGACGCGCGGCTCCCGCGCCGATGGCCGCAGATGTTGCGAGAAACTCCCGGCGGTCGATCAGACCTGGCTCCGGCGGCTCCGTCTCGCAAGAGTCACCATGGTCAGGCCGAATACCACCATCACGAG
>DATBBZ010000424.1:0-5554 GCA_036270745.1 Gemmatimonadales bacterium
GCATCACCTTGCGCATAGTCCACCAAGGCCCTGATCGCATCCTCGGAGAACACCAATCCCGAATCTCCAATCCCCAATCCCGCCTCCTTGGCGCCCCGTTCGACCACGGTGCGAATGTGCTCGGGAGCGAGCGGCTCGAGCACGAACACCCGGCAGCGCGACAACAGCGCGCCGGTCAGCTCGAAGCTCGGGTTCTCGGTGGTGGCCCCGATGAGGGTGATGACACCGTTCTCGACCCAGGGGAGAAACGCGTCCTGCTGGGCGCGGTTAAACCGGTGAATCTCGTCGCAGAAGAGAATGGTGCCCCGGCCCTGATACTTGAGACGTTCCTCTGCCTCCTTGATGATCTCGCGGACCCGTCCGACCCCTTCGGTGACCGCGGAAAACGGCTCGAAGTGCCGATCGGTGTAGTTCGCGATGATCTTGGCGAGGGTGGTCTTTCCGGAGCCGGGGGGACCCCAGAAAATGCAGCTGCCAACTTGGCCGCGGCGGATCAGGTCTCCCAGCGCACGGCCGGGACCGAGCAGGTGCTCCTGCCCCAGGAAATCGCCGAGTGTCTTCGGCCGCAGCCTCGCCGCCAGAGGTTCGGAGGATCCCTGAAACAGCGAAGGCTCAGACATCCAGGAGCACCTTCAGCAGGTACAAGGCCGCCGCCCCACCAAAAAAGGAACCCGCGAGGAGCCAGCTTCGCTTCGCCTGGAACTCCGGGACCAGGTTGGATGCCGCGACATACAGGGTGACTCCGCCGGAAACCGCGAGCCCATGCCGGGCCAGAACGCCCAGACCGTCCGTGAGAATCACTCCCAGCACCGTCGCGCCTCCGAGAAGGGCGGCGCCCCCCACGGCCTGTCCGCGTGTCCTTCCCCCGGCCAGCATCAGGCTCGAAATGGTGACGCCTTCCGGGAACTTGTGCAACAGGATGGCGAGGAAGAGCAGAACCCCGAGCGACGGGCGGACCAGGAACCCGCTGGCGATCGCGACGCCATCGAAGAGCGTATGCAGCAGGAGCCCGACCAGCGCGCTCGTCCCGGCCACCGCGTGTACGTGGTGGGTTTCCTCGCCGAAGTGGAAATGCGGGGTGACCGTATGCTGCGTGAGATGGACCGCGAGATACCCGGCGAGGACCAGCGGCATGGCCAAGGTGCCTGAGCGCGCGAACGCCTCCGGGATCACGTCGACGAGGGCAACGGCCAGCATGAACCCGGCGCCGAAGGCGACGCCATGCTCGATGACCTTGAGGCTCCGGGCGGCATGCCGGGTGACCGCAAGCGCACCCGCCACGTTGCCCAGGGCCGCTACCGCGGCGTAGCCGAGGGCCTCACCCACGGGAGCCCACCCGCTGCAGCAGCTCGTCGCGCGTGTTGCGGGTGGGGTCTTCGAGCACGGCGTCGAGCAGGCGGGCCAGCATCTCACCGACCTCCGGACCGGGCCGCACGCCGGCGGCGAGCAAGTCATCGCCCTTCACGGACAGATCGGCGAGCGACAGCGGGTCTCCCGCGTCGCGAATGGACCGCACGACCTCCGCAAGGCGCGTCAGCGGGGTCTCGGCCCGCGAGGGATCGATCCCCGGAATCAGTGCGAGGAGGTCGTCGGCTGAGGAGGCCGTCCGGGAGAGCCACTTCCGGACTTCCGGAATGTGCCTGGGATCGGGGTACTTCTCGCGCCAATCACGGATCGCTCGCGCCCGCTCGATGTCCCGGGTCGAACACTTGAGTCTCGTCAAGAGTGAGGGGGGATCGGAAGCCAGCAGGCTCGAGACCACCACCGGATCGCGCGCGAGTTTGTCGACCTTCGTGTCGCCGATGCCCATCCCCGGCTTGGCCAGCTCGGGCAGCCAGATGCGCGCGGCGCCCACGTCGCGCCACAGGCCGAGCAGCTTCGACAGCCGCTTGGCGGTGGCGATGCCCTTCCACCACTCGTCCCGCACCCGCTCCGCCGAGAGCTGCGACAGCCCCTGCGCGTTGGCCTTGGCGGCTTCGAGCGTGCGAGGGTGAATGCGGAACTCGAACCGGGCGCTGAACCGCAGGGCCCGGAGGATGCGGAGGTAATCCTCCTGGAAGCGCCAGTTGGCGTCACCCACCGCCCGGATCACGTGCGCATCGAGATCGGCACGGCCATCGAAGGGGTCGCGCCACTCCTGTTTCAGCGGGTGATACGCGATGGCGTTGATCGTGAAGTCGCGCCGCGCCAGGTCATCCATCAGCGACGCTCCAAACTCCACCACCGCGTGGCGGCCATCCGTCTTGATGTCTTTGCGGAACGTCGTGACTTCGTGGGGCTGGCCCTTCCCATCCAGCACCGCGACGGTCCCGTGCTCGATTCCCACCGGCACCGTCCGCCGGAAGAGCTCCCGGACTTTGTCGGGATGGGCGGCGGTGGTCAGGTCGAAGTCGTGATGCGGAAGACCCAGAAGCGTGTCCCGCACGGCACCACCGACGCACCAGGTCTCGAACCCCGCTTCCTCGAGCTTGGTCGCAATCCGCAAGACCGCATCAGGGATGGAGATTCGGGTCGGAAACGTCATGCGGTGAACTCGGAACGGGGAACGCGGAAGGCGGAACCTACGTTCCGCGTTTCGACCTCCGACTTCCGCGTTCTCGCTATCCGCATAGCACGGAGCCGCCGTTCACGTTCAGAATCTCTCCGGTGATGTGGCGCGCGAGGTTCGAGCACAGGAACACGATCGGGCCGGCGACATCCTCGGCCGACGCGACCCGCTTGAGAGGGATGCCGGCCTCGATGTCCCGCCGGCCCTTCCCGCCTTCCCGCGCGTACGGGATCGCCGCCATCTCGGTATCGACCCACCCGGGGGCGACACAATTGACGTTGATCCCTGGGGCGAGCTCCACGGCGAGCGACTTGGTGAAGGCAATGACGCCACCCCGGGCGGCCCCATAGTCGGCATGGAAAGCTTCCCCGCGCTGGCCCGCCGTCGAGGACACCAGCACGATCTTCCCACCCGCGGGCAGATGCGGGATGGCCGCGCGGCAGAGGTAGAAGGCCGAGTCGTAGTTGGCCTGGCGCGTCGACTCCCACTGTGCATCGGTCATCTGGGTCAGGGGAACGTCCTGGGGCGGCCACACCCCGTGGTTCACGACGAGGATGTCGAGTCCCCCCAGCAGACGGGCTGCCTCATCGACCGCGGTCCGCGCGGCCGCCGGCACGCCCAGATCTCCGGCGATCGCCACCGCCGCCGATCCCAGCTTCGCGACCGCGGCATCCGCGTCGGCCCGGCGGGAGCGATACCCCAGCGCGACGCGGGCTCCCGACCGCACCAGCAATGCGGCGGTCGCGAGCCCGATCCCCCGGGTCCCTCCCGTGATGAAGGCGCGCTTGCCCTGCAGCTCGATCAGCCTTTCATCCTCTCTTCGACGATGTCACAGATGATGTGCTCGAGGGCGAGGTGCAGCTCCTGGATACGGGCCGTTTCCTCCGCGGGCACCACGAGGGCGACATCCGCCAGGGCTTTGAGCGGTCCACCCGACTTCCCGAGAAAGGCCACGACCGGAACGCCCCGGGCCTTGGCCGACTGTGCCGCGCGAATGACGTTCGGACTCTCCCCCGAGGTCGAGTGCAGCACCAGGAGATCACCGGGGCGAGCCAGCGACTCGACCTGACGGGCGAACACCTCATCGAATCCCAGGTCGTTCGCGCACGCCGTGAGCACTGACGTATCGGTGGTCAGCGCCATTGCCGAGAGTCCCGGCCGGGTGGTCTGATAGCGCACGACGTACTCGGCGGCGATGTGCTGGGCATCGGCGGCACTGCCGCCGTTCCCGGCGAAGAACAGGGTCCCGCCGCCGCGCAGCACGGTCTCATACCGCGTCGCCAGGTCGGCCACGGCGCCCGCCTGCTCCGACGCGACCCGCTCGGCCAGCGCCGAGAGCCGGCCGAGGGAGGCGCGAATCCGCTCGGTGGGGTTCATGAGGTCACGGCGCGCACGAAGGACTCGATCTGCGTCCGCCAGCTCTCATCACTCCCCTGCTCGACCGCCGTTCCGATGACCACGAAATCCGCCCCCGCCTTCCGCGCCGCTCCGGCTTCCGCCGGCGTCGTGATCCCGCCCCCGACGAAGAGCGTCACGTCCGGCGAGATCGCCGCGCGGCAGGCCGCCACCACGGCGGGAGGCACCGGATGCGCAGCTCCGCTTCCCGCGTCCAGGTAGACCGCGCGCATGCCGATCATCCGCGCCGCGAGCGCGTGCGCCGCGGCGAGCTCCGGTTTGTCGGCCGGGAGGGGGCGCGTCTGGCTCACCGCCTCGACGCTCGTGACGCGGCCGCCGTCGATCAGGATGTATCCGGTCGAGAGCGCGGGCACCTGGTGCCGCTGGAAGAACGGCACCGAGCGGACATGCTCTTCGATGAGGTACTGCGCATTACGGCCGGAAATCAGGGAGAGGAAGAGGACCAGATCCACGTGCTCGGTGAGCTGCATCGCCGACCCGGGAAAGAGCGCCACGGGAAGCTCGGATGCTCCCTCGCGCAGCGCGCGCGCGACTTGATGCGTCTCCCGGGTGCCGTCATAGGATGACCCGATCATCACGCCGGCGGCGCCGGCTTGGTGCGCCGCGCGCGCGACGCGCGTGGCCTCAGCGGCCGGCGTGCGGCTGGGGTCGACCAGGATGAGGATACCGGGGCGGCGGGAGAGCAGATCTTTCATGCTCCCCATCCTCCCTCGCGGCTGATCCGCTCGGCGAGAGACGTCAGACCCCGCACCTCAGTTTCCGCCTGCGCTTCAAAGGCGTAGGTCACGAGGGCGTCGGCCGCCAGCAGGTCGAGCGCCTGGCGGCGGTCCTGCGTGGTGGCGGCGGCGACCCGGTCCAGCAGGTGTGCGCCGAGCGCGGCAAGCGCCACCGGGGAAGCTCCGGTGTCGGCGCCGACCGTCTCCGCGAGCCGGAGGGCGAGCGCCTGCGGGGGCACGGGCCGCCGTCCCGAGAGCCAGGCCGACAGGGAGTCGGCGCTCAGCCGAGCGCTCCCTTGACGATGGCGGGGGTCTGCTCGCGCGCGGCATCGAGACGGGCCGGGTCCCCGGCACCCGCCGACGCGAAGTGCGGACGTCCCCCGCCCTTGCCCCCGCTGACCGCGGCGATCGCTCCGGCGAGCTTGCCGGCCAGGATCCCCTTCGCCACCAGATCGTCCGTTACGGCCACGTGGATCCCCGGGCGTTCGCCCCGTGTGAAGAGCACAGATATCGCCCGCGAACGTCCCTGGCGGAAGGCGTCCATCACCACCGCGATCTGCTCGCGGTCCTCGAGCGGTGACTCCGCCACATGCAGCTCGACCTCGCCGATTCTCGTCACCTGTCCCTCGTCCCGCTTGCCGCCTCCCGACTTCAGCATCTCCTGGATCTGGCGCTCGAGCTTGTGGCGTTCCTCGAGCAGTCCCTCGATCCGCTTTTCGATGTGCTCGGGCTGCGCCTTGAGCAACCGGGCCGCCCCCGCGAGACGCTCTTCGAGCTCCCGCAGATGACGGTAGGCGGAAGGTCCCGTAATCGCTTCGATCCGGCGGACCCCGGCCTCGGCCCCGGTCTCGTGCGTGAACCGGAAGAGCGCGAT
>DATBBZ010000425.1:0-2489 GCA_036270745.1 Gemmatimonadales bacterium
GTCCTTGCGTGATGCGGGCTCGAGGCCCCGGTCAACTGTTCGGGCTCTTGACGAGCGACGGTGATGGGCGACGCCCTGACTAACCTGCGGTCTCAAGGACCTTGGATTGCACGGGCTATCGCCCACCCAAACTTGTGACGACTTTGTCCCAGAGTCGATATACAAGGAGAGCGGTTCCGGGAGGAGCGGCACCCGTGCTGGTTGGGCTCTTGAACACCGGGGGGGCGTGGTGAACTCATCGAAAAGCGGGTCGCGGACCTCGCGTGTCTCCTCCTGGCTCATGACCGCCCGCACGGCGGGCGCCATCGCCCTGATCGCGATTGGCCCCACGCTCGGATGCCACGCCGACCAGCAGGCCCCGGCCGGCAATCCCCTCTATCCCCCGCCGCCCCCGCCCCCGTGGCGCCTCGTGTGGCAGGACGAGTTCAATGGCACCACACTTGACCCCACCAAGTGGGTGCAGGAGACCGGGGGCAATGGCTGGGGAAACGGGGAGCTGGAGTACTATACCAACGGGGGTCACAATGCCCACGTCGCCAACGGGTATCTCGTAATCGAGGCCCGCGCCGAATCGCTGGGCGGCCGGGCATACACCTCCGCTCGCCTCAAGACCCAGGATCTGGGCGCGTGGCAGTACGGCCGCATTGAGGCGCGCATCAAGATCCCGCGCGGTCAGGGGCTGTGGCCGGCATTCTGGATGCTCGGCAACAATATCGCTCAGGTCGGCTGGCCCACGTGCGGCGAGATCGACATCATGGAGAACATCGGCAAAGAGCCGAGCATCGTGCATGGCACGGTGCACGGGCCCGGCTACTCCGGCGCCAATGGCAATAGCAGCGCCTATCCGTTGACCGCGGGCGCGTTCGCGGACACGTTTCACGTCTTCGCAGTCGAGTGGGAGGCGAATCAGATTCGGTGGTACGTCGACAGTGCACTGTACAAGATGCTCTCCCCGACGGATGTGTCCGGGACGTGGGTGTTCGACCACCCCTTCTTCATCATCCTCAACGTCGCCGTCGGCGGCTACTGGCCTGGCAATCCCGATGCGACGACGGTCTTCCCGCAGACCATGTTGGTTGACTACGTGCGCGTCTACACGCGGTAGGGCGGGGATCCCGTGCGCGGCTCTCGCCCCGTGTTGTCGTTACTCCGTCAGACCGGCAGCGTCGTCGTCGCCCTGCTGGCCTCAGCGGCTCTGACGGCGGCACAAGGAAATGGGGCGTCGCTACCTCGAGGGAAGGGGAAGTTCAGCGGCGTCTACCGTGCGGTTGGTGCCACGGAGGCGCACACGATTGGGTGGCGCTACGTCGCCTTCTTCCCGGACGGCCGATTCGTGGAAGGCTTCCCTCCCGCCGTGATGGACCAGCTGGACGAGGATGCGGAAATCGCGCGGAACCCGGTGGGCTGGGGCACCTACAGGATGGCGGGCGCGTGGGGCGAGATCACGTTCGCGAAGACCGATCCATCGGACACAGAGGCGTTAGTATGGAAAATCAAGGAGTACGAGGACAGGCTTCTCGTTGACGGGGACGCCTACTACCGACTTGAGCCCTGTAATGGGCTGAAACTGGAGGGCACGTTCCGGCGTGAGGACTACCGAACGACGCCCACCGCGGCTCAAGGGATTACGTTCGCGCCCGACGGTCGGTTCGTGGATGAGGGTGCGTTCCAGGCGGCGGGAGTACTGGTCCGAAGCCCGAGCGGCAGCGGCGACGATTTTGATGACGGAGTTCCTGGACGCGGCGCTTACCGCATAGCGAATTACACCATTGAGCTCAGGTACTCGGACGGCCGTGTCAAGCGCACCAGCCTGTTCATGGAACCAGGGGCAAGGCAGACAGACGTTCGGGAATTCTTCCTGAACACCTGGAAATTCATCCGCGTCCGGTAGTCCCCAGAGTCGTCTCGGGAGTTGGGCGCGGCACGACGGTGAGCCTCCTGTACGGGCACCGTGGCCAGGTACGGGCGCCGCCCAAATGGTGGAGTACCGCGTCGCGCAGCAGGCTGCTAAGTTGCGGGAGCGGTTACGGGCGTCGGGGGCCGCGACGATTTGGGACCACGGCCCTGGACGGTGAGCCCGATCGTGTAGGTGCAGACGTAGCAAGCTCGCGGGCGTAATTCAGGGGTAGAATGCCAGCTTCCCAAGCTGGACGTCGCCGGTTCGAATCCGGTCGCCCGCTCTTGCCATAGGGGTCGTAGTGTTGAGAGGTAGCTCGAGGCCGTGCCCCGGAAGGGAGTACGGCCTCGGTCCGTTTGAGGCCTGTCGCTGACGACCCGACCGCACTCCTCGGGCTTCGCGCTCCAAGGATCGCGCTGCGGCCGACCCGAAAACGGGTCGGCCATCCGGAGTTGACACCGTCCCGCTGGCTCGGCTGTTCGGCCGCTATTTTGAGATCGAGCTGACCCGACGTGACGCGGAAGTGACCCGGTGCGATGTCGCAGGGCGCGTGCGGCGGGACCCAGCCTTGGGCCTCGAGGACCGTCGCGCT
>DATBBZ010000426.1:0-14685 GCA_036270745.1 Gemmatimonadales bacterium
CGACGCGCTGGAGAGCGAATCCGTGCGGCAGCTGCGCCTCCACGGCGCCCTTCGCGCGGTCGCGGAGGTTCTCCCCCGCAGGGTTGGTGACTACGAGATCGTACTCTCCCTGCGCGCCCCCCCCCGGGCCCACCGACTTCCCCCAGATCCAGCCCTCGATGGTCACGGGGAGCCAGAGCCCCTGCGCGGGCCCCCCATCCACCAGTGTCCCCTTGGTGAGCTGGGCGAGCCGCTTGCCTCCCGCGGAGTCGCGGATCCACGTGCCCGCCGTGCGAACCTGGTACCGCGTCTGCGCACCGAGCGAGTGAGCCCGGGCTCCCAGCAGGGAGAGGGCAAACGCAACTGGTAGGGCTCCAAGGGCGCGACTAGATTGCATTTCCCTGAATATGGCGATACCGCACACCCGCCGCACCCCGGTCGTCCTGATCGTGCTCGACGGCTGGGGCTTTCGCCCCGGCCGGGACGGCAACGCCATCGAGCTCGCCGAGACCCCCGTCTGGCACCAGCTGTGGGACCGCGCGCCGCGCACGTTGCTCGACGCGTCAGGCCTGGCCGTAGGACTCCCGGAAGGACAGATGGGCAACAGCGAGGTCGGCCACCTGAACCTCGGCGCGGGTCGCGTCGTCCCGCAGGACATCGTCCGGATCTCTCAGAGCATCGCGTCCGGCGAATTCTTCAAGATCCCTGAGCTCGTCACGCTCACCGAGACCGTCAAACAGCGCGGCGGCACGCTGCACATCATGGGCCTGCTCGGCACCGGCGGGGTGCATGCCCTCGACGCGCACCTCCTGGCCGGAGTAGAGCTCGGCCACCGCGCCGGACTCCCCGTCGCCGTCCACGCGTGGACCGATGGGCGCGACACCGGTCCCCAGTCGGCGCTGGTATTCATGGAAAAGCTGGCGGAGGAATTGCGGCAGTACCGGGGACGCGCCGTGGTTTCGGATGTGGTGGGGCGGTACTACGCGATGGACCGCGACAAGCGTTGGGACCGGACCAAGCTTGCGTACGACGCCATGGTCTCAGGTGCAGGCGCGCCGGCCGCTGACCCCGTAGCCGCCATCAAGGCGGCGTACGCCGCCGGCGAGACCGACGAATTCATCAAGCCCCGGGTGATCACGGGCGCCCCGCGGATCAAAGCGGGGGACGGGGTGTTCTGCTTCAACTTCCGGGCGGACCGGATGCGGCAGATCGTCCGGGCCCTCGCGCTGCCGGGGTTCGACGGCTTCGACGTGTCCGGCCGTCCCGGCCGTCCCACCGTGGATCTGGTCACGATGACGCAGTACGACGAGACGTTCCCCTTCCCCATGGCCTACGGGCCGATGGTGCTGCGAAACATCGTGGCCCAGGTACTGGCAGACCACGGGAAGACCATGTTCCGTACGGCCGAAACCGAGAAGTACGCCCACGTGACGTACTTCTTCAACGGCGGCATCGAGACCCCCTTCAAGAATGAAGAGCGGCTGCTGGTGCCTTCGCAGAAGGTGGCCACGTACGACCTGGCGCCTGAAATGAGCGCCTCCGGCGTGACCGACGTCCTGTGCGCCGCCATCAAGAAGGGCCACCACGACTTCATTCTCTGCAACTACGCCAACGGGGACATGGTGGGGCATACCGGGGTACTACCGGCCGGCCTGAAAGCGGTGGAAACCGTCGACCGCTGTCTGGCCCGCGTGCTCGCGGCCGGCGAGGCCGCTGGCGCCACGCTCCTCATCACCGCGGACCATGGCAATTGTGAGATGATGATCGACCCGGGCACCGGCGGGCCTCACACCGCGCATACCACCAACCCCGTGCCCCTGGTGATCGTCGGCGACGACGAGCTGAGCGGAGAGCTTCGGCCCGGGGGATCGCTCTCGGACGTTGGTCCCACGATTCTCAACCTGCTGGGCGTCGAGCGCCCGGCGGACATGACCGGGAAGGACTTGAGGGAGAGATGAAAGAGACGGTTAGACGGTTAGGTGTTAGACGGGTAGTGATTCTGGTGGGGTTCGGGTTTTCTCTAACCGTCTACCCGTCTATCCGTCTATCATCTCAAGTGGGCTACGATCCTGCGCACTCGCCCTACCATGACGCGCCCCTCGGGTCCGGACCGGTATTCTTTGCCGGCTATCTGGGTGGCGGGCGCGGGCGGGTGCCGGTGGGCATCTCGGACGGCGTGACGTGGGGCGTCCGGTACGACCTGACGTTCGGCAGCACCTCGATCGAGCTCGGCGGGGCGTATGGCCAGACGACGCGACGGATCGTGAACCCGTTCGTGGCGGTCAAGAACAACACTTCGGGGCTCATCGACTGCGACATCGTGCTCATCGACGGCACCCTGAAGATGGCCCTCACCGGTCCCAAGACCTGGCATGGGCTGGCCCCGTACCTCGGCGCCTCGCTCGGCGTCGCCATCGGGAGCGAGCTCAAGCAGGATACATCCGGCTATTCGTTCGGCACCAAGTTCATGTTCGCGCCCGTCATCGGGACCAAGTACTACCTCGGCCGGCGGGTGAGTCTCTCGGCCGACTTCCGGGCCGTCTTCTGGCGGCTGTCCTATCCGAGCCAGTTCAAGCAGCCGGACACGGCGGACGGGATTCCGGTCCTCGCGTTCGACGCGGCCGACAACAACTGGACCGTGCACCCGTGGATCAGCATCGGTCTGGGGTGGAAGTTCTGAGCACACCCCGGGTCCGGCTGACGCGCATCGTGGAGTTCCACGCCGGCCATGAGATCCGGCGGGCCGACTGGACCGCCGAGCAGAACCAGACGCATTTCGGACGCGCCTCCCAGTTGCACTCCCATACTTATCAGTGCCACGTGACCGTTTCCGGCGCCCTGCATCCGTCGCAGGGCGGTGTGGTACGGTTGGGCGCGCTCGATGACCTCCTCAAGCGGGAGATCACCGACCGGTTCGAGGGGAAGACCATCCACGCAGGAGCCACGGAATTCGGGCCCGGCGGCTGGCTCTCGACCGGAGAGGCGTTGTCGGTGTATCTGTGGGGGCGGATTTCGAGGGGGTTACCCCCCGGCGTGCGGCTGCACGCGGTCCGGGTGCAGGAAGGTCCCCAGCTCTATTCCGAATACTTCGGGGAAGCGGCGGACGGTTGACCGCGGCCGACCTCGAGCGCCTGGTCCGGGAAGCGAAGATCATCGCGGTGGTCGGACTGTCGCCGAAGGCCGTCCGCCCCAGCAACGAAGTCGCGACCTACCTGAAGGACGCTGGTTACCGGATCGTTCCGGTGAACCCCGGGCACGACCAGATCCTGGGGGAGCGCAGTTACCCGACACTCCAGGACGCGGCGCGGGAGCACCCGATCGATATCGTGGATGTGTTCCGGCGGAGTGCCCTGGCGGGCGGCGTGGTGGATGAGGCGATAGCCATCCGCCCCCGGTTGATCTGGTTGCAGACGGGCGTGGTGGACGAGCGGGCCCGTGCCCGTGCCGCCGCCGCTGGTGTTCCGATGGTGATGGACCAGTGTCTCGCCGTTTACCATCAACAGCTCGAGGTCCGATGAAGCGTCTCGCGTCGGTGCTGCTCGCATTCGCGCTGGTGTCCGCCCCGCTGGCGCTCCACGCGCAGGAGGGCGACCAGACCAACCTCGTCCTCTCAATCTATGGCGGGTTGAACGCCGGGCACTCGCTCTGGGCGGTCGGCCGGCAGCCCCTCTGCGTGCTCCTGGGGAGCAGCGGGACCTATACGCAGTGCGAAACCTTCAAGACCGCAACGGACTCGGGCAACGTGTCGGACACGCTCGCGTTTGCCCGCGACGTCTCTTCCAGTCTGCTCCTGGGAGCGGCGGTCAGTTACTTCCCGAACGCCCACATCGGATTCCAGGGCCAGATCTATTACTTCGGCCTTTCGTTCGACGACCGCTGCCAGAATGTGGGCCCGCCCTACCAGCCTGACACCGAGAACAAGAACCAGCAGGTCTGCAACTCCTTCAGCAGCACCGGCGCGTCCGCCTCGGCGGTCGCCTTCGTCGGCGGGGTCACGCTCCGAGTGGCTCCGCACCACGCGATCAGTCCGTACGTCCGCGCGGGTGTGGGCATCACCACCTACTCGGGTGGCACGCTCTCGGTATCGGGCAACATCGTCACCAACGGGACCGATCCCACCACGGGTCAGCCCATCGTCGTGAGCCGCGCCGTGGTGGTCGACACCACGCCCAAGACCACGTCGTGGACCCTGCAGTTCGGCGCCGGATTCACCGCCCATCTCAGCCCGGGATACCAGTTCCGGATGGAGATCCAGGACGCCCTGGTGCCCCTCGAGCGCCTGATCGGACCGGCCAACGACTTCGGGCAGGCACCGCATGAGACCAAGATTTACCACCACATCGGTCTGACCGTCGGGCTGGATGTCGTGCTGGAGCACAAGCGAGGCAGGCGCTACTGATCGCCGCCGGGGCGATCCTGGCCGGAGGGCTGGCCTCACGACTCGGGGGCCGGCCCAAGGGCCTGATCGAGATCGGCGGGCGACGGATGCTCGACCGCGTCGCCGATCTCCTCACCGCGGTCACCGGAACGTTTCCCTACCTCGTCGCCAACGCCGCTGATGCCGGACGGTGGCGCCCCGAACTCCCGCTCGTCCGTGATGCGCTCACCGGTGCCGGCGCCCTGGGTGGCATCCACGCCGCGCTGGCTGCGGCTCCCGGCGCCTCCGTCCTCTGCGTCGCGTGGGACCTTCCCTTCATCACGGCCCCCCTGCTCTCCGCGCTGCTCGAGGGGCTTTCGGGAGTCGACGCCTGCGTACCTGAGAGCGGAGGCCCGCGCGGCCTCGAGCCCCTCTGCGCCGCCTACGGCCCGGCCTGTCGCTCCGCCATCGAGCGCCGCGTGGCCGCCGGCGACCTCCGTGCCATCGCCTTCCACGATGACGTTCGGGTCGGTACACTACCGCTCGCGCGGGTGCGGACCTTCGGCGACCCCGCGCGCCTGTTCTTCAACGTCAACACCCCCGAGGACGTGGAGCGAGCGGAACGCGCGTGGCCGCCACCCGGATAGTCTCGATCATCGGACGCCAGAACGCCGGCAAGACCACACTCCTCGTGGCTCTGGCGGCGGAGCTCCGGCGCCGGACCTTCCGCGTCATGACCATCAAGCACGCCACCCACCAGATGCAGCTCGATACCGAAGGCAAAGACACCTGGCGCCATTTTCAGGAGGGACACGCCGAGCGCGTCCTCCTCGAAGCCCCCGGAGAGCGGGTCCTGTTCGAGCGTACCACCGGGACCGGCGACCCCGTCGCGCTGGTGGAGGAGTATCTGTCGGGCGCGGACCTCGTACTGTGCGAGGGGTTCACTTCCGCGCCCCTCCCGAAGATCGAGGTCTCGCGGCGCGTCGCGGGGCCCCCGCTCTGGAAGGAGGGAGCGCGGGATTGGATCGCGATGGTGACCGACGACACTTCCTTTCGTGCGGACTTCCCGGTCTTCCGGTTCAGCGACACGTCCTGGCTGGTGACACTGGGCAACCTCGCCTGGGACCGGGCCAAGATCCTCTCTCCATGATCGACGCGGACGAAGCCGCGCGGCGCATCCTCACGCACGTGCGCGCGCTCACGCCGGTCCGCCGGCCTTTGGCCGAAGCCCGAGGCTTGGTGCTGGCGGAGGACGTGACTGCTCCGATCGATGTCCCCCCCTGGGACAACTCGGCGATGGACGGCTACGCCGCGCAGGGGAGAGACTTGCAGGCCGGAGCAAGCCTGCGGATCATCGAAGCCGTGGCCGCCGGCCGATTTCCCACGAAGACGGTGAGACCGGGCGAGGCGACGCGGCTCTTCACCGGAGCTCCCATCCCCGCGGGCGCCGACACGGTCATCCGGCAGGAGGACACCGCCGCAGAAGAAGGATCGGTGCGGATCGTGGTCCCCCCGCAGTCGGGGCGGAACATCCGGAAGCGGGGAGAGGACCTCCCCAAGGGTTCGACGGCGGTGGCCCGGGGGCTGGAGCTAACAGCGGCGCGCCTCGGTGTACTCGCCTCGGTGGCACAGGCCGAGCCGCTGGTGCATCCGGCGCCGCGCGTGGCGCTGCTCGCTTCCGGAGACGAAGTGGTGACGCTCGACCGGCGCGCGGAGATCCTGGCCGGCGAAAAAATCGCATCTTCGAATTCGTACGCCCTCGCCGCCGCCATCCGCGACGCCGGCGGGATCCCCATCGATCTCGGGATTGCCCCCGATTCAACCGGTGCCGTCAAAGCGCGCCTCGCCACGGCCCGGGACGTCGATCTGATCCTCACCACCGCCGGCGTCAGCGTGGGCGAGCATGATCTGGTCCGGGACGCCGTCACGGGACTCGGCGGATCGGTCGAGTTCTCGCGGGTGCGGATCCGCCCCGGCGGCCCCCTGAACTTCGGCTCGCTCAAGGGTGTGCCCTGGATCGGTCTGCCGGGGAATCCAGTCAGCTCCCTCGTGACCTTCGAGCTCTTTGCCCGTCCGGCCATCCGGCGGTTTGCGGGCCACGCCCTTCCCTTCCGCCGGACCATTCCGGTGGTGACGGCGGAGCCGCTGTCCCTCGGCCCAGAGTTACGGCACTTTCTGCGGGTGACGTTGACCCCCGGCCCCGACGGGAACGACGATCGCCCGCGCGCGCGCCTCACCGGCTCCCAGAGCTCCGGTGTATTGTCCTCGATGGCCAAGGCGGACGCCCTGCTCATCGTCCCCGAGGACCGGCGGAACGTGCCTGCCGGTACTCCCCTGCGGGCACTCGTCCTCAACGATCCCGTGCACGTGGCGGAGCCGCCGTTTTGAGCGCCACTATGGCTTCAGCGGGGCACCTGGTTCAGGACCTGTTGCTGGTCCTGACGTCGGTGCTGTTTATCGTCGATCCGTTCGCCACGGTGCCGAGTTTCCTGGCCATGACCGAGCGGGACACTCCGGAGTTCCGGAAGGTGCTGGCCCGGCGCGGGGCGTGGACGGCGGCGATCACCCTGACCGCGTTCGGTCTCGGTGGCGCGCTCATCTTCAAGCTCTTCGGCATCACCATCGGCGCCTTCAAGATCGCGGGTGGCGTGCTCATCGGACTCAACGCGCTCGACATGGTGCAGGCGCGCCGCAGCTCCCAACGTGAGACGGCGGTCGAGAAGGCGGAGGGGATACAGAAGGAGGACATCGGCATCATGCCCCTGGGCGTGCCGATGCTCGCCGGCCCCGGCGCCATTTCGACGGTGATGGTGCTGGCGCTCGGATCCCGGAGCGTGGTCACGACCATCGCACTGTACGTCTCGATCGCCATCACGGCATACATCTCGTACCTGACACTCGCGGCCGCAAGCCTGGTGGAACGGCGGCTGGGCCAGACGGGTATGCGGATCCTGACCCGTCTCATGGGACTCATCCTCTGCGCCATCGCGATTCAGTTCGTCCTCGACGGCATCAGGCTCGCCTTCCCATCCGCCGGCTGATCACGGCCCTTCCGTTCCTTCTGGGCACGGGTTCCCTCCTCGCCCAGGGTCCGTCCGTTCAAATCGGCGCCCAGGCCATCCCGGTCGCCACGGAAACCAACGCCATTCCCCACGGGCGGTCGTACGGGGAGACTCGCCTGGTCCAGCCGATGGTGATGATCCGCGCCGCGACGGGGGGCGAGCGCCTGGTGCTGGAGGGGGCGGCGGACTTCGAGGGCCTCACCATCAAGAACGCCGAGCTGACCCCCGGTGCCTGGGGCGAGGGATTCGCGGACCGGCGGCACCCGCACACCTACGTGCATGAGCTGATGCTCCTGGCCCCCGACCTCCTGCGGGATCTGGGTCTCCCCGCGCACCTGTCACTCGGCCTCGGCAAGGGATTCGTTCCCTTCGGTACCGATGATCCGATGTCCCGGCCCGTCGAGCGCTTTCCCGTCAATCACCACTTGAGCCAGATCCTCGAACGGGCGGTAGCCATGGCGGGTGTGCAAGCGGGCCCCGCCGAACTCGAAGGTTCGCTCTTCAACGGCGACGAGCCGCAGCGTCCCGACCAGTGGCCCAAAGTCTCGCGCCTCGGCGACTCCTGGTCGCTGCGTTTCACATTGCGTCCCGCTCAGGGGTTCGAGTGGGAGGTGTCGCGAGCGTTCGTGCGCTCTCCGGAAACCCGCGACGCACAAGGACTTGACGCATCTAAGTGGAGCTCGGCGGTGCGGTGGAACGGGCCGGTGCTTGGTAAGCCGGTGTATGCCATGCTGGAGTGGTCACAGAGCACAGCCCCGGGGGTCTATACTCTGCACAGTGCGCTCTTCGAAACGCAGGTACAAACGGGGGCTCATCAGCCGTACCTCCGATTGGAGCGCACCGATCGGCCGGAGGAGGAGCGAACGCTCGATCCGTTCGTGGTGCTCCGGCCCATCGTGGACAATTCGATCCTTGGCGTCACCCGCTGGACTATCGGGACGCTCGGTTACGCTGCGCTAGCCGGCCGGGTCTGGAAAGTGTCCCTCAAGCCTTTCGTGGAAGGCTCGCTGATCGGCATCACGCAGGTCGGAGGCGGGATTTTCAATCCGAAGGTTTTTTACGGCAAGGAGCAGCACTGGTCACTCACGGGCGGGGTCAGGCTGGCATGGGGAATGACGGCGCACCGGATGGGACGGTACGACGAGGGCCCCGGGGCCATGGCGATGCCCATGGGGGCACGGTGATGCGCCGAGCCGGGGTCGTGCTCCTGCTCGTCGTCGCCGGGTGCCATTCGAATGACCCCATTGGGCCTCCCGTCGTTCCCGGGAAAGTCGTGCTCGCCGCAACGGTGCCCATCGCGCCGAACTATGGCGTCCACGACACCTTCATCCGGAACGGCATCGCCATGGTGTGCGTGTGGAATTCCGGCTTGTTGATTTACGATGTGGGGAACGGCATCAAGAGCGGCACCCCCTATAAGCCCGTGCTCGTGGGCTCGGTGGTGCCCAGCTCGGACGGCATAGGCGCCGGCCCGGAGATCCACAACGCCTGGTGGTTCTGGAATCCGACCAACGGGGAGAAGAAATACCTGTTTCTGGGGCAGGAGGGGCCCGGGAAGGTCGGCTCCCAGAGCTCCGGGGACATCCACGTGATCGACGTGTCAAACCTGACCACTCCCAGCGAGGTCGGGTTCTTCCATCTCACCGGCGCCGGCACCCACAACTTCTGGATGGACGAAGCGCACCAGATTCTCTACGCGGCCTACTACGACGCCGGCGTGGTCTCGATCGACGTTTCGGGCACTCTGTCGGGGGACATTTCGTCCCGCCTCATCCACCAGGTGACCCCGGGGACCGTTGGAGACACGACCTATACCTGGGGCGTTCAACTGTACCACGGGTCGGTCTACGCGATCGACATGATGTCGGGACTCACCCAGCTCTCCACGGATTCGACGGGCGCCCTGGCACGCGTCGCCGGCAGTAATAACGTGCCGGCCCGATTCAGCTCGGATCTCTCGGTCGACACCAGCGCGGGATACGTCTACACGGGCACCTGGGACCACCAGCAACGGACGGGACTGGCCGGCAGTGTGGTGTACGTCTGGAGCCTCTCCGGGTCCGGGGCCCCGACCCTGGTGGACAGCATCACGACGACGCAGGTCGGCGCGGTGAGCGATGTGAAGGTCAGCCCCGACGGCAAGCTACTCATGTTCACCACGGAGGCTGGCCCCAATTCCGGATTCTACTTCTACAGCCTGGCAAATCCGGCGGCGCCGTCGTTCCTGGACTATTATCAGACCGGCACCGAGGGCATTCACACCGGCAAATGGGCGGAGATCGGCGGCCACCTGTACGCGTTCGGTGCCAAAAATCCTTCAAACCCAGCTCTCATCATCCTCGATGTCACGGGCCTGGATAACTAGCCTCGTCGGCGTGGCTCTCCTCGCCGTTGGCTGCAAGCCGAGCGACGGCACCGGGCCGATCATCCATACCCCGCCCCCCCCGGGGGTGAACCTCCAGAACCCGGCATTCTATTCGGTCGGGGTCGCCGCGTTCGAAGCCGCGTGGGGCTTCCCCGCCCTGCGCTCGACCACGGGATTGAGTGCGGTGGTAGGGGTCGCCGGCGCGGCGCCAGCCTACGCTCCGCAGTGCGGCGCCGGAGGCGCGGCAGCGCCGGCGTCACCCCTCGCCGTCTTCCCCGACAGCGCGCTGGGTCGGATCTACGCGTACGATCTCCCGTCGGGCCACTTCCTGGCGAGTGCAGACACCGGCGGCCCGGCTGGCGGGGTGGAGTTCCGGCTGCCCGTGATGGACTCGACAGGGCTCATCGTGACGCCTCTCGAAGACGCGGGGACGCTCGACCTGTTCGACGTCACGCCTCCCTCGGGCCCCTTGACGCTCCACAGCCTGGTCACCGGAGCGAGCGGGGGGACCGCCGACTACCTGTTCGCGGTCTCGGGAAGAGCCGATTCCAATTCAGGGATCCTGTCGGGCCGCGTCGCGGGCCCGATAGGGGGGCGGGTGTTCACATTCCGCGATTCGACGACGGGATACCTGGCGCAGACGACGGCGGGCGCAGTCGTGACGGATTCGGGGACCGGCGGCGTGATGAAGTTGATCGCAACCAAGACCCAGACCGACCCCTTCGACTACTTCTACGACCTCGACTTCACGTATCAGTCACCGGGGCAGCGGGTCAGACTGCTCGGTCACAACACCGTCTACTGTCTCATCCCGACGATCGGATTGACGGTGACCGTCAACGACTCGGACTTCGCCATCGTCACCCAGGGAGCATCGGGGCCCGTCATCTCCGCCTTGTCGGATTCCCTGACCCCCGCACAGGACTCGGCCATTCGGAGCCTGATCCGCGCCCAGGGCGAGGTGTTCAAGTGGCTCGCGGCCCTGGCACTGCCGGCCAAGCAGTTCCTGCCCTGACCTACATCCGCTTGTACTTCGGCCCGCTCCCGCCTTCCCGGGGTGTCCAGCGGGGTCCCAGGACGTCGGTCGCCTTGCAGTCGACGCAATTGGGGGGATTCACGCGCAGCTGACCATCCACCTGCTCGTAGACACCGGCCGGGCAGACGTGACTGTAGAAATCGGCCACTTCTTTGGTAATGTCCTTGCCGACGATCAGGTGAGACGGGATGGTATCCCGGGTCGAATTACCGGACTTGAATACGGCGTCTACCTTGCTGATCGTCGTTCCCGACCCCGGGCGCGAGTCCGGGGCTCCCTCGGAAGTCGTGGTGCGTTCGGCCTCAGCATCGGAGTGCATGGCGATCTTCCCGCCGAAGAGCTTCCCGCCCGTCAGCGTCATCAACCCCGCCTTCACCCCCCCGACGTAGAAGCCGTCCTTGAAGGCGAGCCGCATGTTCCGGGTCTTCTTCATGTCCTGGATGATGTACGACTCGTTCACCAGGCGGTCGTACACAGCGAGCGTGTCCCCCGTAGGCTCGCCAGACTTCAGAGCCTCGAAGATCGCCCGCGCGGCGTACATCCCGGACTGGAGCGCGTAGTGGATGCCCTTCAGGGATGGCACGTCCACAAAGCCCGCCGCATCACCGAGAATCACCACGCCGTCGCCTGAGCGCCGGGCCGGCAGCGCGTAGTAGCCGCCTTCGGGAATGGTCTTGGCGCCCCACTCCACCAGCTCGCCCCCCTCGAGGTACTGCTTGAACAGAGGGTGGAGCTTGAGCCGTTGGAGGAGTACGTGGATGTCGAGCATCGAGTCGCGGTAGTCGAGCCCCACCACTATGCCGAGTGCGACGAGATTGGGCTCGAGCGGATAGCAGAACGATCCGCCGAACGCGTCGGTCGGCAGGGGCCAGCCGAGGGTGTGGATGATCTGGTCGAGCGGCTTCTTGGTCTCCCAGATTTCCTTCACGCCGAGCGCGAAGATCTGCGGATTCTCGGACCCGACGCTCTGCCATTTGCAGTAGGCCTGCGACAGCGTGCCGCGGGTCCCTTCCGCCAGCGCCGTGACCTTGGCCCTCAGGTCGTTGGGCGCCGAGTAGGACGAAGTCGGCTTGCCATCGCGATCGAGACCGGCAGCTTCGGTGCGGACACCCGCGACCCGGTTGCCTTCGACCAGGAGGCTCGCCGCGGGAAAGCCCGTGAACACGTTGACCCCCAGCTCCTCAGCCTTGCCGCCGAGCCAGCGCACGAGCTCACAGATGGACGCGATGTAGTTCCCGTGATTCTGCATGGTCGGAGGCGTCGGGATCCGCAGCTCTCTCCCCCCCGTGAGCATGTAGACCGCTTCCCTGTCCACAGCCCGCCGGAACGGGAAATCGGAATCCTTCAGGTGGGGGAAGAGCTCGCGGAGGGCGCGCGGATTCACCACGGCACCCGAGAGATTGTGCTCTCCCAGCGCCTCGGCCTTTTCGAGCACGCCGATGTTCAGCTCGGTGCCGTCCTTCTTGCCCAGGCGCGCCAGCTCGATGGCGCAGGCGAGGCCGGCGGGCCCGCCGCCCACGATGCAGACATCGAGCTCCATCGAGTCCCCGGCGCCCTCGGAGCCAGCCTTGAGGATGAGGCGATCGAGTGGGAGGGGCGCCTGGTACTGAGATGGCTTCACTACGCGTGGCTCTGCACGGCCGCCGTCAACGCCGGCACGATCTCAAAGAGATCGCCGACCACACCGTAGTCCGCGACCTTGAAGATCGGCGCGTCTTTGTCCTTGTTGATCGCGACGATCACCTTGGACGTCCGCATGCCGGCGAGGTGCTGGATGGCGCCGGAAATGCCGATCGCGATATACAGGGTGGGACTGACCGTCTTTCCGGTCTGACCGACCTGGTCGGCGTGCGGCCGCCAGCCGGCATCCACCACCGCGCGCGAGGCACCCACCGCCGCGCGCCCACCGAAGGCGTGCGCCAGATCCTCGAGGATCTTGAAGTTCGCGGGCTCCTTCAGGCCCCGTCCGCCGGAAATCACGATCGGCGCTTCCGCGACGTCCAACGCCCCCGCCTCGGCTGCCTTGATCTCCCTCACGGTGACGCGACCTGCCGACACGCCTGCCGCGGCGGTCGAGGCGGCGCCCGCTTTGGGGCGTTGGACCGGCGTGAAGACGTTGGGACGGAGTGACAGCACCGCGGGCGAGCCCGTGACCTTCACCTTGAGGAGCGCTTTCCCAGCATACACAGGTCTGATCGCCATCAGGACGCCACCGTCGATCATCACGTCGGTCAGGTCCGCGGCCAGGCCCGTGCCGAGCTTGGCGGCAATGCGGGGAGCCAGGTCCTTGCCCTGCGCGCTGGCCGAACACACGACGACCGCCGCGCCGCCCTTCGCGCGATCGGCGACGGCCGCGGCATAGCCTTCGGGCGCGTACGTGCTGAAGCCGT
Organism: Gemmatimonadales bacterium; assembly: GCA_036270745.1. Taxonomy (GTDB): domain Bacteria; phylum Gemmatimonadota; class Gemmatimonadetes; order Gemmatimonadales; family GWC2-71-9; genus 40CM-2-70-7. The sequence continues at coordinate 13,190 of DATBBZ010000426.1, forward strand.
CGGCCGTCAGCGTCACGACGCGATCGGCCCCAAACCCGCCCAGCTGGTCGGCGCCTGCAACCGGGCCGGACGCGAGCACCAGGGCTTCGACGTCCGCACCCAGGCCGTCGGCGACCCGACGGGCGCCGGTGACGACCTCGGACGAGACCTTCCGCAGCGCGCCGTCGCGCTGCTCGCAGACCGCCAGGACCGTCGTCACAGGACCTTCGCCTCCTCGCGGAGCAGTTTCACCAGCTCCGGGACGGCCGCGGCCCCTTCGCCCACGATCTTGCCTTCCTTGCGGGCCGGGGGCGGGGTCATCTCCAGAACCTCGATGGCGCCGCCTCCGAGCGACACGGGCTTCACCTCGAGCGGCTTCTTCTTGGCCGCCATGATGCCCTTGAGCGCGGGGTAGCGGGGCTCATTGATCCCCTTGTCGGTGGTGATCACGGCTGGCACCGGGCATTGCACCACCTCCACGGCACCCTCGACTTCCCGTTCGGCCGTAGCCGTGCCGGCCTCGATCGTCAGGTGCGACACGGCAGTCACGCAGGGGAGGTCGAGGAGCTCCGCGACCATGGGGCCGACCTGACTGTTGTAGTCGTCGATCGCCATCTTGCCGAAGAGCACCAGGTCCCAGGGCCCGACGGCTTTGAGCTCGCCGGCGATCGCCTGCGCGGTGACGAATCCGTCGGCCGGAATCGTATCGGTCTGGAGGAGAATCCCGCGGTCCGCGCCCATCGCGAGGGCGGTGCGGATGGTCTCCTGCGCGGACGCTCCGCCGAGGGCGAGCACGACGACTTCGCCGGTGCCCGCCTTTTCCTTCCGCTGAAGGGCCTCTTCGACCGCGAATTCGTCGTAAGGATTGAGGATGAACTTGACGCCGGCCTCGTCGAGACTCTTCCCGTCCCCGGCGACCTTGACCCGGGTCTCGGAATCAGCCACCCGCTTGATACAGACAGCGATTCTCATGTGATCACTCGAACGCCGAAATGCCGGTGATTTCCTGGCCCAGCACCAGCGTGTGCACGTCGTGCGTGCCTTCGTAGGTGTAGACCGACTCCAGATTCGCGAGATGCCGCATCGCCTGATACTCCGCCAATATCCCGTTGGCGCCCAGGAGGCGGCGGGTTTCCCGCGCGATATCGGTAGCCATGTCGACGTTGTTGCGTTTGGCCAGTGAGACTTGCTGCGGGGTCATCGTGCCCAGGTCCTTCAGGCGGCCGAGCTGGAGCACGAGGAGCTTGGCCTTCGTAATCTCCGTCAGCATTTCGGCCAGGCGGGCCTGCTGGAGCTGGAATCCGCCGATCGGCTTGCCGAACATCACTCTGTTTTTCGAATAGCTCACCGCTTCGTCGTAACAGGCCATGGCGGCACCCAGCGCGCCCCACGAGATCCCGTACCGTGCCTGGGTGAGGCACATCAGCGGCGACTTGAGCCCGCCCGACTTCGGGAGGATCGCGTCTTTCGACACGTGGACATCCTGGAGGACCAGCTCGCTCGTGTCCGACGCGCGG
>DATBBZ010000427.1:0-4592 GCA_036270745.1 Gemmatimonadales bacterium
ACGTCGAGGATCACCGCACCGAGATCGGCATCGGGACTGCCCTGCATGAACTGGAGTGACTGGGCATAGTAGTAGCGATTGCCGATCTTGAAGTACTTCCCGTCCATCGCGCCGATGCCGCGGTGCAGCTCCGGGTTCTCGATGGTCCAGGTGTACACCAGCTTGGGATGGGCGGGATCCCGCACATCGTAGATCTTGGTGTCGAAGTTCACGAACCCGCACACGTAGACGTAGGGCCGGTCCGGGTCCTGCTCCATCTCGATGTCCGCGGCCTTCCACAACCCGGGATGGACTTCCACGTGGCCGAGCATGTGGATGTTGGGCGTGCCGCCGCGCTTGGTCGCGGTGGGAACCCCCGCCCCGGGGTCCTGGGCCACGGCCATCCGCGCCAGGGATGTCAGACCGATCAATGCCAACGTCGTCAACGTGCCGCGCATCATGCCTCCTGTGGGGTTCGACGGCCCAGACGGCCCTTATGGTCGGGAGTCAGTATGCGTCCCGCGGCGGGGGGCAGCAAGTTGCCTATTGCACCGGACCGAGACGATTCAAAGATTGACGTATGACCATTCGCCGCCCGCATCTCCCACTCGCCGGAATTGCCCTGGCCCTCGCCGCCGCGGCCTGCTCCCATGGACCGCCGCCGGACTTCGCGCCCGACCCCGGACTCGTCGCCCGCATCAAGAAGATCGAGATCCGGGCTCCTCAGTACGCCTGCCCGGGCCAGAGCTTTGCGGTCTACTACGACGCCTACCTGGACGACGGCACCCGCGTGCAGTTCGAATCCCGCTACGACAAGGACCATCCGCCTAGGCTCCACGTGTCCTTCCTGGACTACGACAGCTTCGAGGCGCGGGCCCGGGGGGACGGCGGGTGGACGGCGAGTGCGGATCCGATCCAGACCCTCAGGACCGGCTTTCGGCTTCGGATCATCCTCAAGTCCAAACCGTCCCTCAGGGACTCCGTGATGGTGACCCCTGAGTACAGCTGCATTCCTCACGACTTTCACTTCATCGGGGTTTCCGGGAGCCGCGGGGCCGCCGGCGCGGATGGCCCGGCGGTGTCGGTCCGGGTCGGGATCGTCCGCTCCCCCTTCTATCCGAAGCTCCTCGTCTCGATGGTCACGGTCGAGAACAACCCACCCGTGTTCCTGTTCGCTGACGCGAGCGTGATTCCACCCGCTAACTGGCTCACCCTCGACTCGAAGGGCGGGAACGGGAGCCCGGGACGTCCGGGATCAGCCGGGTCGGATGGCGTGGCCGGCCAGGAGGCCTGTCCCGGCGGCGCAGGTGGGAACGGTGGCAATGGAGGCGCCGGTGGCGGTGGCGCGCCCGGCGGACGCGGCGGTCAGATCACGGTCGTGGCGCCTGCGGAGAATCCGTACCTCGCCGGAATAGTGGCGGCGCGGGCGCCGGGGGGACAGGGTGGTCCGGGAGGCAAAGGGGGCGCGGGCGGGAGAGGGGGAGCGGGAGGCAAGGGGCTGACCGACGCGCGGGGGAACAAGTGCTCCGACGGTCCGAGTGGGAACGCGGGGGCCGACGGACAACCGGGACGTGACGGGCAGGATGGCGGCTGGGGGTCTCAGCCGCAGATCATCACCGTGCCCTTGAAGGATCTCTTCGGACCGGGTGCTCCCCCCGAGCTCCTGGCCCTGATGCCGAACCGTCGCTGAGTAATCGGTCGAGCGCCCGGTTGTCGTTCCCAGGCTGAAAGCCTGGGTCCGACACTGCACAGCGCTTCAAGCGCAATGTCTTACTGGGCCCACCCTTTAGGGTGGGGTAATTGGGGACTAAGGCCAGAACCGCGCCGCAAGCCTGACGGTGCGCTCGTCCGCCCGGACGAGCGCACCGTTGATTTCGCGGATCGGAATGACACCGCGGACGGCGTTGGCCGCAAAGCACCCACGCGCCGCCAGCCCGTCGACCGCGACCTTCCCTTCACCCAGCGCGCCCATCTCCGCGAACCGCGCGCGCGCCACTCCGGGCAAGACGCCGAGGGATAGCGCGGGGGTCTTCAATCCTCCGGAATCCCACCAGAAGAGACTCCACGTCGTCCCCTCCGCAGGCTCCCCTTCCGTGCTGACCAGGAGCGCGTCGTCGGCACCTGACGCCTGGGCTTCCTTGCAGGCCCGGGCAAACTGTTCCCGGTCTCCGGTCTTGTGCGGATAGGGGCGAAAGCCGGGAATGGCGCGCACGCTGATGGGCCGTGGGCTCTCGTGCAACCGGGACGACACGTGCAATCCGCCGTCATCCGCCTCCACCCGAACCACTCCGTCCTGTACGCTGTCCGCTTCCCGGGCCGCGTCTTCGAGCGAAAGTCCGACGGGGAGACCGAGGGCGGCGAGGGAGGCGGCGAAGCGCACGGCATGGTGGTGGAAGAGCGGGATCCGGCCGCGACGCACGCGCATCGTTTCGATCAGGACGCTCATCACTCGCGCCCGAACGCCGCCCGCACCGCGGCGGCCTTTCGCAGAGATTCCTTCCACTCGCGCTCGGGGATCGAGTCCGCGACGATCCCTGCGCCGGCCTGCACCACGACCTGGCCCTGCGACACCACCGCCGACCGGATCACGATGTTGAGCTGAAGGTCATGACCCCCGATCCATCCCAGCGCTCCGGTATAGGCGCCGCGGGCGACGGGCTCCAGATCGCCAATGATCTCCATCGCCCGGATCTTCGGACACCCCGTAATGGTGCCACCCGGGAAGAGGCTCGCCACGACGTCTGCGTGATCCACGCCGGGACGCTCGGTGCCCCGGACTTCGGACACGAGATGAAAGACGTGGGAGTACTCCTCCACGGCTTCGCGCTCCGCGACCTCGACCGTGCCATAGGTCGCCAGCCTGCCGATGTCGTTCCGCGCCAGGTCCACGAGCATCAAGTGCTCGGCACGCTCTTTCTCGTCAAGCTGAAGCTCCTCGCGCATCGCGCGGTCGGCCTCCGCGTTTCCAGTCTTTCTCCGGGTGCCGGCGATGGGGCGAGTGCGCAGGCGGCCACCCGCCGAGCGTTCGACGAGGAGCTCGGGGGAGCCGCAGACGAGCTGCCAGTCGCCGAAGTCGGCGTAGCCCATCCACGGTGAGGGATTGATTTGGCGCAAACGGAGATACAGTGACCAGGGGTCGGTGGTCAGTGGCCAGCGTTCCGCCACCGACAGATTCACCTGATAGATGTCGCCGGCAGCAATGTGCTCCTGGGCGCAGCGGACCGTACTCTCGAAGGCAGACTGTGTGAATGACCGCCAAGCACGGGGCTTGGGTTGGGCGGGTGAGAATTCCGCCGCTGAGTCACTGGTCACTGGCCACTGGCTACTGGCCACGCGTTCGGCCTCAGGCCCCTCACACCTGACCACACGACCCGATACATCAGTGATGATGAGATTCTCCGGCTCGAACAGGTCCACCAGGGGCTGCGGCACGGCGGGAGTGCGTCGCGGCACGCCCGGGGGCAGACCGAACTCGTAGGCGATGGTCCCGTACCAGGGCGTGTCGCCCGGGGGCGTCAGCACCGCCGGATCGGCGGGATCGTCCCAGGAGAGCCGGCGGCGGCTCCGGGCACCCCAGGCGAGATGCGTGGAGCCCCCGCCCCCAGGTCCCTCGAGCAGGACAAAGGGCCGCGGGAAATCGTTCACCCGGCGTGCAGCCAGTCCCGGTAGGCGCCCTTCAACAATTGCTGGAAGTGATGGACGCCCGACTCGAAGGTGACGGAGAAGCGGCCGCGGTCGTAGGCGCGCGAGGAGAGACCCTCCTGTACCCGCTGGCAGATCTCGATGTCCTCCTGTTGCACCTTGTCCGAGTAGTCGTGGTCATCGGCGATGAGTTTCTGAGCCTGCGCCCCCTCGACACTCGTGTAGTAATACCGGAACTCCACCCGGCACCGGTCCGGCGCGACGGGGATCACGACGTTGGTCTGGAGTCGTCCCGGCAGGATGTTGAGCATGAAGTTCGGGAAGACGCAGTAGTACAGGGCCTCGCCCTTGGTCACGCCGTACACGTTGTCGCTCCCCGACAGCGGACCCACCTGGAGTGAGTACCAGTCGTACGTCTCGGTGACATAGCTCTGATAGTCATAGAGCTTCACCAGCTCCGGGTGCACGTAGGGGACGTGATAACCTTCGAGGAAGTTGTCGACGTACACCTTCCAGTTGCACGCGACCTCGTAGTCGGCGCGCCGGCCGAACTTGAGCGCGCCCAGATCAGTGGGCAGAATCCGGTCCTTCGCACCCTTGAAGTAGTCACCCACCGGGCGCGGCCGCTCGCCCAGATTGACGAAGATCAGCCCTTCCCAGGTGTCGAGCCGCACCGGAATGAGCCCGTAGTCCTTCTTGTCGAAGAGCTCCACCCGATTGAAGTGCGGCACGCCCCGGAGCATCCCGTCCAGTTGATAGGTCCAGCCGTGATAGCCGCATTGAAGCATCTCGCCGTTCCCGTCCTTCATGGCGAGCGGGCCACCGCGGTGACGGCACACATTGAAGAAGCCGCGGAGCACGCCGTCCTTCCCGCGCACCACGATGACCGGATTGCCGGCAACGGTGGAGATGAGATGGTCACCCGTATTGGGGACCTGGCAGACATGACCTACGTGCTGCCACGTGGTGCC